>DOWQ01000722.1 GCA_003519485.1 Streptomyces sp.
CCGCCGCCGGATCCGGCTCGGCGTGGCCACGGCGGTGCTCGCCGCAGGCCTCGGGCTGGGCGGCTGGCTGGCGCTGTCCGGCGACAGCGCGGACGAGCCCCCGGACGGAAGTGAGCACTCGGCCCCGGCGGGTCCCTGACACGGCGCGGCCGGGGCCCACCCCGGCATGGGCTGTCGTTCACAGCCGTTACGCTGGGGGGTGTGGCAGTCGTCGATGTATCCGAAGAGCTGAAGTCCCTCTCCTCGACCATGGGGTCGATCGAGGCCGTCCTGGACCTCGACCGGATGAGGGCCGACGTCGCCGTCCTCGAGGAGCAGGCGGCGGCCCCCGACCTGTGGGACGACGCGGAGAGCGCCCAGAAGGTCACCAGCAAGCTGTCCTATCTCCAGGGACAGCTGCGCCGGGCCGAGGAGCTGCGCAGCCGTATCGACGACCTCGGAGTGCTCTTCGAACTCGCCGAGTCGGAGAACGACGCGGAGGCCCGCACCGAGGCCGAGGGCGAGCTCCAGGCGGTCCGCAAGGCCGTCGAGGAGATGGAAGTCCGGACCTTGCTCTCCGGCGAGTACGACGCCCGCGAGGCACTCGTCAACATCCGTGCCGAGGCCGGTGGCGTCGACGCCGCCGACTTCGCCGAGCAGCTCCAGCGGATGTATCTGCGCTGGGCCGAGCGGCACGGCTACAAGACCGAGATCTACGAGACGTCGTACGCGGAGGAGGCCGGCATCAAGTCGACCACCTTCGCCGTGCAGTCCCCTTACGCCTACGGCACCCTTTCGGTCGAGCAGGGCACGCACCGGCTGGTCCGGATCTCGCCGTTCGACAACCAGGGCCGCCGGCAGACCTCCTTCGCGGGCGTCGAGGTGCTCCCCGTCGTCGAGCGGACCGACCACATCGAGATCGACGAGTCCGAGCTGCGCGTCGACGTCTACCGCTCGTCCGGCCCCGGCGGCCAGGGCGTCAACACGACCGACTCGGCCGTGCGGCTCACCCACATCCCGACCGGCATCGTTGTGTCCTGTCAGAACGAGCGCTCGCAGATCCAGAACAAGGCGACCGCGATGAACGTCCTCCAGGCGAAGCTGCTGGAGCGCCGCCGCCAGGAGGAGCGGGCCAAGATGGACGCCCTCAAGGGCGACAGCGCGGGCTCCTGGGGCAACCAGATGCGCTCCTACGTCCTGCACCCGTACCAGATGGTCAAGGACCTCCGTACGGACTTCGAGGTCGGCAATCCGCAGGGTGTCCTCGACGGCGACATCGACGGATTCCTCGAGTCGGGCATCCGCTGGCGCAAGCAGCGGGAGAAGTAGGCGGGATGACCGGGCGTCGATTTCTGGCACCTGTCCCGATAAGGCAACTGCTGTCCGATGGACAGCAGTTGTTTTTTTCGTCACAGCTGTGTGCACATGTGGAGCTCAAGTAACTGCATAGAGGACATTGCGTACGCAACGGCCTTGACGCCCTGTTGGAACTTGGGAAGGGTGACGCCCGGCATGCCCATGTTGGGGCGAGTCTGCAATGGGGGGCGAACAGGTTCACCACCTGTCGGTACAGCTACCCGGCACGACCGCTTGCCCATACGGGCTGCTCCACTCACGAGATCAGCTACTGGGGGTAGCAGCTAGATGACGAAGAAGATGCGGTTGCGTGTGGCGCGGGTCGCTGCAGGCGCGGTGATTGCTGCCGGTGCGTCCCTGACCGCCGCGGGTGCTGCGCAGGCGGCGAACCTGGACCTCGGTTTCGGGGCCACCGCCGAAAAGAACAGCGCCGACGTGGGTGCTCTGAACGAGGAGGACGAACCCGGCTGCGAAATCCTTCCGTCGGAATGCGATGAGGGAGACGAGGACGGCGGCACCACCGACGGCAGCACCACCAGCGGTGGCACCGACGGCAGTTCCAGCACAGGCGGTACCGACGGCGCCACGGACGGCAATGCCAACAGCGGCGGTGCCAACAGCGGTGGGACCACTGACGGCGGCGACAACGGCGGTACGGTCAGCATCGGCGGAGTCATCGGTGGCGACGACAGCAGTGGCGGCGCCAACAGCGGTGGCGCCAACAGNNGGCGGTGCTGACGGTGGTGCCAACAGCGGCGGTAGCGAGGGTCCCACCGACCCGGCCCCGACCGACCCCGGTACTCCCGGTGACGGCAACGGAACGGAAGGCAACAACCCCGGTCCGGACGCCGGCAACGGTGACATCGACACCGGTACGGACACCGACAACGTCGGCTCGCAGCCGGTCGAGCAGGGCGAGGCCAAGGAGGAGCTGGCCGAGACCGGCGCTGCCGAGACCGCGTTCCTGCTGCTCGGTGCCGCCACGATGATCGCGGGCGGCATCGGCTTCCGCTTCCTGCCGCGACTGGTCACCCGTGACGGCGGCGCGGCGGCTGCCTGAGCGCTGAGCGCAGCCTGAGAAACACACAAGAGGTCCCGGGACGCGGATGCGTCCCCGGGGCCTCTTGGCAGGTGTCCGGGCGCCAGGCGTGAGCAGCGCCGGTGAGTCGGTGGGCTGTCCGCCAGTGGGCCGGGGAGACCCGGCGGGCGGGCCGGGCCCACGGGCCCGGGTGGCAGCTGCCTAGGCGGTCTGGTTGGCCAGCAGGGCCACCGCGACCAGGGCCACCAGCAGCGCTATCAACGCCGCCGGCGAGAGGTTCGCGAACATGCCGTCCTGGCGCTGCATCCGCTCTCTGCTGGCGCGGCAGACGGGGCAGCGGCCCTCGTTGACGGGGGCCGCGCAGTTGGCGCACACCAGACGGTCGCATGTCATGCGATCTCCTCCTCACTGTGGCCAACGCTCGGGAGAGCGCTTCCGTTCCCCCATACCACTGTGCCAGCTTCCGGGCGATTCGGCGCGCTCCGTAGGATTCCGGCCGGTCCATGCCTGATATGTACCCGATGCGACGGTGAATACGTGCTCATACCCGGGTGACGACTGCACGACGCCTCAGGCTTCGCGTAAGGTCACGCTCACCGGCGGGAGCCGCCGTACCGCTGCGTACGGCGCCCCGAATCCCCCTATACAGGTCGACCGTGGTGCATCCGTGATCCGATTCGACAATGTCTCCAAGACCTATCCGAAGCAGACCCGGGCCGCCCTGCGGGAGGTGTCGCTGGAGGTCGAGAAGGGCGAGTTCGTCTTTCTCGTGGGCTCCTCCGGTTCGGGCAAGTCCACCTTTCTGCGACTGCTGCTCCGCGAGGAGCGGGCGAGCCACGGAGCGGTGCACGTGCTCGGCAAGGACCTGGCGCGGCTCTCCAACTGGAAGGTGCCGCAGATGCGCCGCCAGCTGGGCACCGTCTTCCAGGACTTCCGGCTGCTCCCCAACAAGACGGTCGCCGAGAATGTCGCCTTCGCCCTCGAGGTCATCGGGAAGCCGCGCGGCCAGATCCGCAAGACGGTCCCCGAGGTGCTCGACCTGGTCGGGCTCGGCGGCAAGGAAGGCCGGATGCCGGGCGAGCTGTCCGGCGGTGAGCAGCAGCGGGTGGCGATCGCGCGGGCGTTCGTCAACCGTCCGATGCTGCTGATCGCGGACGAGCCGACCGGCAACCTCGACCCGCAGACCTCCGTCGGCATCATGAAGCTGCTGGACCGGATCAACCGGACCGGCACCACAGTCGTCATGGCCACGCACGATCAGCAGATCGTCGACCAGATGCGCAAGCGCGTCATCGAGCTCGAGAAGGGCCGGCTGGTGCGCGACCAGTCGCGTGGCGTCTACGGCTATCAACACTGAGTGACCGCCCCGTAGCCGCTGCCACACCCTGAAAGGACATCATGCGCGCCCAGTTCGTGCTGTCGGAGATCAGCGTCGGTCTCCGTCGCAATCTCACGATGACCTTCGCGGTCATCGTCTCCGTAGCCCTCTCGCTCGCCCTGTTCGGCGGCTCCCTGCTGATGCGGGACCAGGTCAGCACGATGAAGGGCTACTGGTACGACAAGGTCAACGTCTCGATTTTCCTCTGCAACAAGAACGACGCGGAGAGCGACCCCAACTGCACCAAGGGCGCGGTGACGGCCGACCAGAAGAAGGAGATCCAGGCCGAGCTCGGCAGGATGCCCGTCGTCGAGTCGGTCCAGCACGAGTCGAGCGACCAGGCGTACAAGCACTACAAGGAGCAGTTCGGCGACTCCCCGCTGGCCTCCTCGCTCACCCCGGACCAGATGCAGGAGTCGTACCGGATCAAGCTGAAGGATCCGGAGAAGTACCAGGTGGTGAAGAGCGCGTTCTCGGCCCGGCCCGGGGTGCAGGCGGTGGAGGACCAACGGGATGTCCTCGACAACCTCTTCAACCTGCTCAACGGCATGAATATCGCCGCACTCTGCGTGATGGGGCTGATGCTTGTCGTTGCGCTGCTGCTGATCGTGAACACCGTCCGGGTGTCCGCGTTCAGCCGGCGCCGCGAGACCGGCATCATGAGACTCGTCGGCGCGTCCAGCTTCTACATCCAGATGCCGTTCATCATGGAGGCCGCGATCGCGGGCCTCATCGGTGCGGGGCTGGCCTGTGTGCTGCTGGTCGGCGGCAAGTACTTCCTCGTCAACAACTGGCTCGCGGAGAAAATCGATCTGATCAATTTCATCGGCTGGGACGTGGTACTCGCCAAGCTCCCGCTGGTGCTCGCGATCGGCCTCCTGATGCCCGCGATCGCCGCTTTCTTCGCATTGCGCAAGTACTTGAAGGTGTGACACACGTCAACGGCGCCGTACGGTCAACTCCCCGTACGGCGCCTTTGTGTGGCCTAGACTCACCGGCATGTCGGCCCCGTCGATGTTTGTCCCACCCCGCCGTTTCCGCCGCGGGGTGGCCCTGACATTGGTATTCGGGGGTGTCCTCGTCACCGGCGGCGCCGTCGGGTCCTGGGGCGCCGAGGCCCGTAATTCCTCCCGCGCACCCGCTCGTTCGGTGGCCGACGAGGCCGAGCACCAAGCGGTCGAGGCGGCCGCCGAGGCGATGGCCGCGGGCAAGTCCGGCTCGGCCGCGGCGGAGGAAGTGGTCAGCCGCAGCGGCGACCGCTGGTCGGCGGTCTACAGCGCGCGCGAGTACGAAGGCGTGCGGCAGTCCCTCGACGGCTGGTACGTCGGTGTCGGCATCTGGGTGCGGCGCGGCCCCGGCGGCCTGATCGAGGTGGCGCGGGCGCAGGAAGGCAGCCCCGCCGGCCGCTCGGGCATCCGGATCGGGGACCGCATCCGCACGATCGACGGCGTGGAGACCGGCGGCCGGCCGGTCACCGAGGTCGTCTCCCGGCTGCGCGGCGACCAGCAGGACGCCGAGGCCGGCACCCCCGTGGAGCTGGGCCTCCAGCGCGGCGACCACCGCTGGCCGCAGACCCTGTACCGGGCCCGGCTGGCCACCCGCAGCGTCACCGCCGAGCGCCAGCCGGACGGGACGACGCTGATCGGCATCGACTCGTTCACCAAGGGCTCCGGCGAGGAGGTCCGCCGCGCGGTGCGGGACGCCCGCGACGGGGCGGGCATCCTCCTCGACCTGCGCGGCAACTCCGGCGGGCTGGTCGCCGAGGCGGTCACGGCGGCCTCGGCCCTCCTCGACGGCGGCCTGGTCAGCACCTATGACATACGGGGCGAGCAGCGCGCCCTGTACGCGGAGCAGGGCGTCGTCGACACGGAGTCACCGCTCGTGGTGCTCGTGGACGGCGGCACCATGAGCGCCGCCGAGCTGCTGACGGGCGCGCTCCAGGACCGCGGCCGGGCGGTCGTCGTCGGCTCCCGGACCTTCGGCAAGGGCTCGGTGCAAATGCCGGAGGAGCTGCCGGACGGCTCGGTGGCCGAGCTGACCGTCGGCCACTACCGCACGCCGGCGGGCCGCGCGGTGGACGGCGCGGGCATCACACCGGACCTGGTCGCGGGGGACGGCGCCGAGGAGCGGGCGAGGACAGTATTGACTGGCCTCGGGGGTGGGTCGTAGTGCGAGAATGGCCCCGCTATGGCAAAAACCAACAAGGCTAAAGAGAAGGCCAAGGAGTCGGGCCGCAAGCTCGTCGCGCAGAACAAGAAGGCGCGGCACGACTACAACATCCTCGACACCTACGAGTGCGGTCTCGTGCTGACCGGTACCGAGGTCAAGTCGCTGCGGCAGGGGCGGGCCTCGCTGGTCGACGGCTTCGCCCAGCTGGACGGCGGCGAGGCCTGGCTGCACAACGTCCACATCCCGGAGTACACCCAGGGCACCTGGACCAACCACGCGGCGCGGCGGAAGCGGAAGCTGCTGCTGCACCGGGAGGAGATCGAGCGGCTGGAGCGCAAGACGCAGGAGAGCGGGCACACGATCGTGCCGCTCCAGCTGTACTTCAAGGAGGGCCGGGCGAAGGTCGAGATCGCGCTGGCCAAGGGTAAAAAGGAGTACGACAAGCGGCAGACGCTGCGCGAGAAGCAGGACCGGCGCGAGTCGGAGCGGGTGATCTCGGCCGTACGGCGCCGGCAGCGCGCGTGACGCGTATCACGTGGCTCACGCGGTCCGCGGGCGGCGGGGGAGCGCCCGGGGAA
This sequence comes from Streptomyces sp., assembly GCA_003519485.1. GTDB lineage: Bacteria > Actinomycetota > Actinomycetes > Streptomycetales > Streptomycetaceae > Streptomyces. Next base: position 6,500 of record DOWQ01000722.1, read on the forward strand.
TGATCTGGCTTCGGCACGGGTTGTTCACGTAGGATGGAGCACAGCGCCACCGGGCATGCGTGCCGGGTGTGCTTGTCAAAAAAACATGGGGATGATCGGTTTCGACAGCGGATGTCGAAGCAGGTGAAGCGAGCCGAGGAAGCGGCAATGATCTCGTTAACCATATGTCGCAAACAATAATCGCCAATTCCAAGCGCGATTCCTTCGCCCTCGCTGCCTGATTTAACAGACAGCGACTCTGCGGAGTGTCAGCCCGGGGCTGTTCCCGACCCGGATCCTGGCATCAGCTAGGGGACTAAACCACCAGGCCCGGCCACGGGGCCTGGTGGGAAATCAAACAGTGGCTGGGCCCGTCGGAGACTTGTTCGCGTGATCTCCGGGGCCGAGAAAATCGCAGCGGACTGCGCTCGGAGAAGCCCTGGTTCTGCACCGTTGGACGCGGGTTCGATTCCCGCCATCTCCACTCATCCCATGCGCCGAAGGCCTCGCTGACAACAGCGGGGCCTTTTGCGTTGTGGGGCGCGGCCACATACCGAGGCCGCTCCTCCGCTCCTAACTTCGTCCGGCATGACCCCCACTCCCTTGTCATTACCCTTCTCGCGGCGTCCGTCTCCGCGTGGCCGGGCGAGCCTCGTGGCTGCCGCCGCCCTGGCCGCGCTCACCGCCGTACTGCTGCCACCCTCGCAGCCCGCCCACGCCCATTACTCCTCCGAGGCCGGCTCCGGGCCCGGCTACGAGACCGCCTCCCGGACCGCCCCCTCCGCTGCCGTCGAAGAGGTCACCGGGTTCGGCTCCAATCCCGGGGCGCTGCGGATGTACCGCTACGTTCCCGACGGGCTGCCCTCCGGCCGCCCGGTGGTCGTGGCCATGCACGGCTGCACCCAGAACGCCGCCGGTTACGGCACGGCCTCCGGCTGGACCGAGCTGGCCGACCGCTGGGGCTTCTCCGTCGTACTCCCCGGCCAGACGGGCGCCAACAACCCGAGCAACTGCTTCAACTGGTTCCAGGCCGGTGATATCACCCGCGGCAGCGGCGAGGCCGCCTCCATCGCCCAGATGGCCGACCGGCAGGTCGCCGACGCGGAGGCCGACGGCTCCCGGGTCTACGCGACCGGCCTGTCGGCGGGCGGTGGCATGGCCTCCGTGCTGATGGCCGCCTACCCGGACCGGTTCGCCGGGGGAGGCGTCGTCGCCGGGCTGCCCTACGGCTGCGCGCAGGCCGCCGGCTCGCCGTACGTCTGCATGTACGTCGGTGCGACGCAGACCCCCCGCCAGTGGGGGGACAGGGTCCGGGCGGCGGCCGGTTCGTACAGCGGTCCCTGGCCGACGCTGACGGTGCTGCACGGCACCGCCGATCCCGACGTCCCCGTGGAGTTTTCCCGCGACTATGCCGCCGCCGTCCGGCGGGCGGGCGGCGAAGCGGAGCTGTGGGAACAGCCCGGCGCCGGCCACTACGCGTCGCTCATCCCGGCGGCCCCCGCCCCCGGCGTCACCCCTGCCGATACCGCCGCTCCCGCCGCCCCGGAAGCCCCGGACAGCGCCTTCGCAGCGCTCCTGGACGCGCTCCGGGGCGTGCCCCGTCGGGCCGGGTCATCCTCAAGTCGGACGCCGGGAAGTCAGCATCAGCGGTGACGACGGGGGGCCCGCGCTGCGTAGCGTTCCCCGGGTGAACGACAACACGACGACAACACCCGACTGGACCGAGTCCCGGATCGTCCGCGAGGTCTGCGGGACTTTCGGGAGGATCTGACCCGCGACATCTGGCGGTTCCGGCCGCTGCCGCCCATGCCCGCCGAACGGACTCGCCGCGTCCCCTTCCTGGAGCGGCTCGGCCTGCGCTGGCTGCCGCACGCCACGGTGCTGGGCTGGGCGGCCCTCCTGACCCTCATGGACACGGCGGTCGCGCCTTGGGAGCGGCCGGCGGGCGTCGCGCTGACCATGGCGCTGTTCCAAACCCTGCCGCTCGTGCTGACCCTGTTCCGGCCCGTCGGCGCCTGGTGGCTGTCGCTGGGCGCCGCCGTCCTGGCCTGTGCCGCGGGGCTCGGTCCGGGAGCCATGGCGCACCTGATGGTGATGGTCGTCGTCGCCCTGCGCTCCCGGCCCCGGGTGGCCGTCGAGATGTGGGCGGTCTCGCTCGTCGTCATCGGCGGTGCGCTGACCTTCGGATCCTCCGGCGACTGGGAGATCGTCGTCCCGCTCGGCTTCTTCGCCGCCTGCGTGCTGGGCACTGCCGTGGCCGTACGCGGCTGGTGGCTGGCCCGCGGGCAGGTCGTCGAACAGGAGACGCTCGTCGCCGACGTGCGCGGCCGGCACACCCTGCTGGAGGAACGCGCGCGGATCGCCCGCGAGCTGCACGACGTGGTCGCCCACCACATGCCGGTGATCGCGATCCAGGCCGAGGCCGCTCCGTACCGGGTCGAGAATCCGCCCGAGGAGCTGACACGGAGCTTCGCCACGATCCGGGGGAGCGCCGTGGAGGCGCTGTCCGAGCTGCGCCGGGTACTGGGCGTGCTGCGCTTCGACGGGGCCGAAGCCCTCGGCATCCCCGACGCGCCACAGCCCGGTCTGTCCCGGCTGGACGAGCTGGTCCAGGGCGTACGGGACGTGGGCCTTCCCGTCGAGGTGGCCCGGACGGGCGCGCGGCGGCCGCTGCCGCAGGGCGTGGAGCTGTCGGCGTACCGGATCGTCCAGGAGGCGCTGAGCAACGCGCTGCGCCATGCGCCGGGTTCGGAGGTGCGGGTCGAGCTGTCGTACGAGCTGACCGGCCTCGGCCTGCGAATCGTGAACACCGAACCTACCGGCACGGCACCTCCGTCGCCGGGCATCGGCCACGGGGTGACGGGGATGCGGGAGCGGGCGTCGATGCTGGGCGGGGAGCTGACCGCCGGGCCGGCCGACGACGGCGGATACGAGGTCGCCGCCTTCCTCCCCGCCGCCCCGGCCACGGAGCGACCGGCCGGACAGCCCGACGGACAGCCGGCCGGACAGCAGTCCGGCCGCCGATTCGGACAGCTGCCCGAACAAGCAGGCGAACAAGCAGGCGAACAGGCAAGCGAACAAGCAGGCGAGCAGCGGACAGGCCGGCCGGCCGGGGAGCACGCCCGGGAGGAGGAGCGGGCATGAGCGACGAGTCCGGCCCCGCCGCCATCCGGGTAGTGATCGCCGACGACCAGGCGATGGTCCGCGAGGGCTTCTCCGTCCTGCTGAACGCCCAGCCCGGCATCGAGGTCGCCGGCGAGGCGCTCGACGGGCAGGAGGCGGTCGAGCGAGCCGCCGTCCTCCGGCCCGACGTCGTCCTGCTGGACATCCGGATGCCGAACATGAACGGCCTGGAGGCCACCCGCCGCATCGTCCGGGACCGGCAGGAGGAGCGCGGTTCGCGCGTGCTCATCCTCACCACATTCGACCTCGACGAATACGTCTACGAGGCGCTCCGCGCGGGAGCCAGCGGTTTCCTGCTCAAGGACGCCTCGGCCCGTGAGCTCGCCGACGCCGTACGGATCGTGGCCGCGGGTGACGCGCTGCTCGCGCCCACCGTCACCCGGCGGCTGCTGGCCGAGTTCACCCGCCTCGGGGCCCCCCGCGCGCCGCGCATGGACCGCATCGAGGCACTCACCGAGCGCGAGACGGAGGTGCTGGCCCTCATCGCGCAGGGCCTGTCGAACGGGGAGGTCGCGGCGGGGCTCGTCGTCTCGGAGGCGACGGTGAAGACGCACGTCAGCCGTGTCCTCGTGAAGCTGGGCCTGCGCGACCGCACCCAGGCGGCCGTGTTCGCGTACGAGATCGGGCTGGTAACGCCGGGCGGCCGGGCCCGGTCCGGGCAGGGCTGACGGCCGCGGCCGCAGTCGCCCCCGTCGGGCCGCCCCCGTCGGGCCGCCTTCGCCCGGGCCGCCCCACCCGGGCCGGCCCCAGCCCCGAGCGAACGGGTGACCGGTCCCGCCGCCGCGTCCGTTCACATGCGCGACCCGGGCGGGTGATCCGGCTAGCGTCTTTGCATGACCGCAGCAGCAGCCGCAGCCGACTCGTCCGCTTCCGCGTTCGACCCGTGGTCCCCCGCTTTCGTCGCCGACCCCTACCCCGCGTACGCCGCCCTGCGGGAGCGCGGCCGGGCACACTGGTTCGAACCGACGGGCCAGTGGCTCATCCCGCACCACGAGGACGTGACCCGGCTGCTGCGGGACCGGCGGCTCGGCCGGCGCTATGTGCACCGGTTCACGCACGAGGAGTTCGGGCAGTCACCGCCGCCGCCCGGACAGGAGCCGTTCCACGTCCTCAACGACCACGGCCTGCTGGAGCTGGAGCCCCCGGACCACACCCGGATCCGCCGGCTCGTGTACCGGGCGTTCACCCCGCGGATGGTGCGGCAGCTGGTGCCGACGGTGGAGCGGCTGGCGGCGGAGCTGGTCGAAGAGCTGTGCGAGGCGGGCGGCGGCGATCTGGTCGCGCTGCTGGCCGAGCCGCTGCCGGTCGCGGTGATCGCCGAGATGCTCGGAGTGCCGCGCACCGACCGCGGACTGCTGCGGCCCTGGTCGGCGGCGATCGTCGGCATGTTCGAGATGAACCCGGACGAGGGGACCAGCCGGCGCGCGGTCCGGGCCGCGGTCGATTTCTCCGGTTACCTCCGGGAGTTGATCGCTGCCCGGCGCGCCGAGCCCGCCGATGACCTGATCAGCGCGCTGATCGCCGTGCACGACGAGGACGACGACCGGCTGACCGAGCAGGAGATGATCTCCACCTGTGTGCTACTGCTCAACGCGGGTCACGAGGCCACCGTCAACGCCACCGCCAACGGCTGGCGCGCCCTCTTCCGCGCCCCGGACCAGCTGGCGGCCCTGCGCGCCGACCCGCAGGCGCTGCTCCCCACCGCCGTCGAGGAGTTGCTGCGCTACGACACCCCGCTCCAGATGTTCACGCGCTGGGTGCTGGACGACATAGAGGTCGGCGGCACGGCCGTCCCGCGCGGCTCGGAGGTCGCGCTCCTCTTCGGCTCGGCCAACCGCGACCCCGCCCGCTTCGCGTCCCCGGACCGGCTCGACCTGGCCCGTACGGACAACCCGCACCTGGCGTTCGGCGCCGGCATCCACTTCTGCCTCGGCGCGCCACTCGCCCGTATCGAACTGACGGCTTCCTTCAGTGCGTTGCTGCGCCGCGCCCCGGACCTCCGTCCCACCGCCGCCGAACCGGAGTGGCGGCCGGGCTACGTCATCCGGGGCCTGCGCGAGCTCCGCGTCGAGGTCTGAAACGACGCTCGGCGGCCATCAACAAGGCCTGCACGAGACGCTTTTGGCGGTGCAGACTGGGCGGCCCGCGCGCCGGCCTGTGATCGCGCCCCACCGCCCCACGAGGGCCGGAGGCGATTCTTTGTCCACAGGCTGTGGATAAAGAACCGCCCAACGAGCAACCATGGTGCCGACGGTGGACAACTCCGCGAGAGGTGGTCGGCATATGCCAAGAAACCTGAACAAAACATATCGCCGGCGCACGGTTCCCCGACGTCTCGGATCGGTCGATTCCGCTTCCGCTGTGGGCGATTCCGCTGAGAGCGTGCCGGGGTTCCCACAGCACCTGTGGGTGGGCAGAGTCCCGCCATGAGACTGCTGATGCTGGGTGGGACGGAATTCGTGGGCCGCGCCGTGGTGGACGACGCGCTCTCGCGGGGATGGGAAGTGACCGTCTTCAACCGCGGCCGGCACGACCCGCCCGCGGGAGTCACCGCGCTGCGCGGCGACCGCACTGCCGCGGGCGCTCCGGCCGCCCTCCGCCGGGGCGAGTGGGATGTCGTGGTCGACACCTGGACGGGAGCGCCCTCGGCGGTGCGGGACGCGGCCGAGTCGCTGGCCGGCCGGGCGGGCCACTACGTCTACGTGTCCAGCCGGTCGGTGTACCGCTTTCCCGCCGCGGCGGGACTGGCCGAGGACGGCCCGCTGGTGGACGGCTCGCCCGACGCCGGCGAGGTCGGTTACCCGGAGGCCAAGCGGGGCGGGGAGCTGGCCGCGACGGCCGCCTTCGGCGACCGGGCGCTGCTGGCGCGGGCCGGGCTCATCCTCGGCCCCCGGGAGAACATCGGGCGGCTGCCGTGGTGGCTGCTGCGGACGGCGCGTGGCGGCCGGGTGCTGGCGCCCGGACCGTACGACTCGGCGCTGCAGTACATCGACGCCCGAGACCTCGCGGCCTGGGTGCTGGACGCCGCGGAACGAGGGCTCGGCGGCCCGTACAACGTCGTCAGCGAGCCCGGGCACACCACCATGGGCGAGCTGCTGGAGACTTGCGCGCGGGTCACCGGCGGGGGCGCCGAGCTGCGCTGGACCGATCCGGAACCGATCCTCGCGGCCGGTGTCGAGCCGTGGGAACAGCTTCCGATCTGGCTGCCGCCGGGCGAGGTGTACGACACCCTGCACCGCGGGGACGTCTCGAAGGCGCTGGCCGCCGGGCTGAGCTGCCGCCCGGTCGCGGAGACGGTGGCCGACACCTGGGCCTGGCTGCGGCAGCTGGACGGGCCGCCGCCCCAGCGGCCGGACCGCGACCCGGTCGGTCTGGACCCGGAGACGGAGCGGAAGTTGCTGGCGGGCTGAGCCGTGGCCGTACGGGCGCTCGCGGGGCGGCCGTACGGGCCCCCGGCGGTACGGGCCCCTCGGCGGTACGGGCCGCACCCGGCGGTACGGGCCCCACCCGGCCGTACTGGTCCGGTGCGGAACACGGCGCCGAAGCGGAGGAGCACGGGCGGGCGGCCTTCAGCGCTCCAGGCTGACGATCACCGATCTGCTCGTAGGGTTGCCTGCCTGATTCACCTGGACGTGGCCGACCCCGAGGATCTTGCCGGTGCCCGGAACCGGCTCGACGGCGTTCAGCCGGAGCGACTGCTGTGAGCTGGACTTGATCCCGTCGGTGCTCGGCAGCCGTGGGTGGGTGATCTTGACGCAGTCGCCGTCCGCGGTGAGGTACCGGCTGTCACTGACGAGCGAGCCGCGCTCACCGTCGCGGACCGCGCGGCCGCGGTCGGCACAGGCTCCCTTCGCGTCGGGCAGCTTGGTCCAGCGGGTGTCGTCCCAGCGCAGCCGGATGTCCTCATCGGCGGGTTCGGCCTCGGTCTCGCCGTGGTTGAAGGTGTGCTCGCCGTGGACCCGTACGTCGTCCGCCGCCCGCGCGACGACCTCGGTGAGGTAGGCCTCGGCCTCGGGCGGCGCCGGGGCCGGGAAGTGGTACTCCGGCATCCGAACGAGCTTCCAGGCGCGGCCGTCCCAGTGCACGGCGGCGGGCTGGGTGTGCTCCGCCTCCCGGTCGGTGTCCTCGTCGACAGCCGTGCCGCGGTGGCCGACCGCCCACAGGTCGTCGGACGCGACGCCGTCGAGTGCGCCGACGGTGGCCGGCAGGTCGGTGGCGGTCCAGCCGGCGCCGTCCCAGTGGTACGCCCTGCTCCGGCCGTCGACGACCCAGATGTCGTCCGCGGCGAAGGCCCGCACATCGGCGGCCCGGTGGCCGTCGGGGAGCGGGGGCAGCGCCGTCCAGCGTTTGCCGTCCCAGCGGGCCGTCCGCGGCGCCTCCAGGCTGCGCAGGCTCGCCGTCAGCAGGAATCCGCCGGAGTCCACAGGGTCGAAGCGCGCCTCATGGACGCTGTCGCCGAGGGCCGTCGGCATGGGACGGCGCTGCCAGCGGGCGCCGTCGTAGTGCAGGAGGAAACCGTCGTCGGCCGACTCGTCCCCGGCGTGGCTGACGGTGCGGGTGGCGTTGCCCGCCACCCAGATGTCGTCGCCGGCGGTCGCGATCAGGTCGGAAAGCCGGCCCTGGCTCCGGTCCTTGAAGACTTCGTCGTACCTCCAGCTCGGCTCGGAACCGGAGTTCGCCCACCAGAAGCCGGCCGCCACGAGGGCGAGCACGACGAGTGCCACGACACCCTTGCGCATGATCCCCTCCTCGACCGAAACCCCTGCCCGTGGCCGCTCGACCGGCCACGACGACCGCGGAAAGGCGTCACCGCCCTGCCCGCAGCGGACTGGAACTCTCAGAACCTACCGACAGATGGCCGGGGCGGACAGCGGTCCACTTGCGCACAGCTGAGCGGGACAGCCGAGCCGGCACGGGGACCGTACAGCCGCTGCCGGTCACGCTCATGCGACCCGGCGCGCACTCACTGCCCGCAATCGGCCCCCGCCTGCGCCGGGCCGGCCGCGAGAGGCGGCCGGCCCGGCTGCGGCCCGGTGAGCTCCCGGCCGTCCCTGGCCCTCGCCCCGTCAGCCGGTTCGACTCGTGAGCCGGACATGCCCTCGTCTCACTTCGTTTCCAGGTCCCGGCGGCGGAGCCCCGCGAGGCCCAGCCCGACCAGTCCCGCCGCGATCAGGGTGAGGATCACCAGCGGCGTCCACTCCATGCCGGCGGCCGGCAGCTGCGGCACATGACCGAAGGGCGAGAGGTTGTTCAGCCGGTCCGGGAACTGGAGGAGCTGCCCCAGATAGCCGACGACGAAGGCGTACACCGGGACGACCCACGCCGCGGTGGCCGCCCGCGGGAACCAGCCGTAGAGCACGGCCGTGACCCCGACGGTGACCCACAGGGCCGGTGCGTACGCCAGTGCGGCGCCCGTCAGTCGCGGTACGAGCCCGCTGTCGCCGGTGGTGGCGGCGCCCGCGATGCCGAAGCCCAGCCCCGCCAGCAGGAGCAGAGCGGTGCCGCCGGTGAGGGCCACCGCGAGGTGGCTGCCCGCCCAGCGGGTCCGGGACAGCCCGGTGGCGAGGAGCGGTTCGGCACGGCCGGCGCTCTCCTCGGCGCGTGGCCGCAGGGCGGCCATCACCACGTACACGGAGGCGACGACCGGCAGGATGGTCATGATCATCGCGGCGAAGGACTCCGCGACGGAGGCGCCCCCGAGCGCCGTGACGGCCTCCCGCAGTTGGTCGACGTCGTTGATCAGGTCCTCGGCGTCACCGAGGATCGAGCCGTACGCCGAGCCCAGCAGGAACAGCCCGACGCCGAAACCGGTCAGCATCCCGCGGTGCAGCCGCAGCGCGAAGCCGAGCGGCCGGGTCAGCGCTGCGGAGGCCGTACGGCGGCCCGGCCGGCCAGCCCGCAGCCCGGCGCCCACGTCCCGGCGGGTGCTCAGCATGAAAGCGGCACCGGCGGTGACCGCCCCGAAGGCGAGCGCGAGCAGCAGCGGCCACCAGCGGTCGTCGACGTAGACGTAGGTGCGCTGCACCCAGCCGATCGGCGACAGCCACGACAGGGCTTCGCTGCCCACGTCGCCGGAGGCGCGCAGGACGTACGCGGCGCCGATCACCGCCAGCGCCATGCCGGAGGCGCCGCGCGAGTGCGCGGTGATCTGGACGGTGACGGCGGCGACACCGGCGAACGCGATGCCCGCGGCGGCGTGCGCCAGCCCGTAGAGCAGCGAACCGCGCGCGTCGATCCCGTCGATGCCCAGCCCGGTCAGACCGGCGGCCAGCAGCAGGGCCAGCGCGAGATTGGCGGCGACCGCGACGGCCAGCGCGGCGGCGAGGTGCGCGTGCCGTCCGACGACGGTGGAGCGCACCAGCTCGGCGCGGCCCGTCTCCTCCTCCGCGCGGGTGTGCCGGGTGACGATCAGCACGCTCATCAGGCCGACCATGACGGCGGTGAAGCCGAGCATCTGATGGGTCAGCATCGAGCCGAGGTTGTAGTCGTCCAGGTAGTGCCGCGGCCCCGACATGGCGAGATTGGCCGGGCTGTCCGCGGTCGCGGCGGCGGAGACGAGGTCGGCCGCCGTGGGGTACAGCGTGGTCAGGCTGTTCGCGGTGGACACTGTCCCGACGAACAGGGCGAGCAGCCAGACGGGGATACGGATCCGGTCCTGCCGGAGCCCGAACCGGATCAGGGTGCCGACGCCGGCCAGGCTGCCGCCGCGGGAGCCGCGGCCGGTGGGGGCGGGCGCCGGGGTGCTGCGGGGCGTGGCGACGGCGGTCATCGGACGGCTCCGTCGGCAGCGGTGCCGTCGGTGCCGGCCGTGCTGCCCCTGCCGGCCGTGCCGCTCGTTTCGCCGGTGCCTGCGGTCTCGTCGGCGCTGCCCGTGCTGCCACCGGCAGTGGCGTCCGTGGCACCGGCCGCGCGGTTGTCGTTGGCGGCCAGCTCGGCGCCGTAGTGGCGCAGCATCAGCTCCTCGAGCGTCGGCGGGTGGCTGATCAGGCTGCGGATGCCGGACTCGGTCAGCCGGCGGATCGCGCCGTCGAGGTGGGCGCCGTCCACGGAGAAGTGCACCCGGCCGTCGGCGGTCCGTACCCCGTGCACCCCGGGCAGCGCGTCGAGCCCCGTGGCCGGGCGCTCGGTCTCGGCCTCGATCGTCGTACGGGTGAGGTGGCGCATCTCGCTCAGCGTGCCCGACTGGACGACCCGGCCCTGCCGGATGATGCTCACGCGGTCGCAGAGCTTCTCGACCTGGGCCAGGATGTGGCTGGAGAGCAGGACGGTACGGCCCGCGGCCTTCGCCTGGGTGATCACGTCCTGGAAGACCACCTCCATGAGCGGATCGAGGCCCGCGGTGGGCTCGTCCAGCAGCAGTAGTTCGGCGTCGGACGCGAGCGCGGCGACGATGGCGACCTTCTGCCGGTTGCCCTTGGAGTAGGCGCGGCTCTTCTTGCCGGGGTCGAGGTCGAAGCGTTCGATGAGCTCGTCACGGCGCTTCTTGTCGAGTCCCCCGCGCAGCCGTGAGAGCAGGTCGATGGCCTCGCCGCCGGTGTGGTTGGGCCACAGCTCGACATCGCCGGGCACGTACGCGAGCCGCCGGTGCAGCGCGACGGCGTCGTGCCAGGGGTCGCCGCCGAGGAGCTGCGCGGCACCGCTGTCGGCGCGCAGCAGGCCGAGCAGGACGCGGATGGTGGTGGACTTGCCCGCGCCGTTNNCCGTTGGGCCCGAGGAAGCCGTGCACCTCGCCGGCCTCGACAGTGAGGTCGAGACCGTCGAGCGCATGGGTCCGGCCGAACGATTTGTGGAGGCCGGATACGGAGATTGCCTTGGTCATGATTCTGAAAATACACTGGCTTCACAAGGTTGTGAAGTTAAGGAAGCGTATAAACTCATCCCTGAGGTGCGGAAGCGAGAGAGATGGTGCGTACGTGAGCGAGGAACGGCCCCAGCAGGGTGAACCGAGCGGGCAGCGGCCGGATCCGGAGGCGGTGTCGCGCTTCGTCGAGCGCTTCGCCTCGGAGTTGGTCGAGGCGGGTGTCGCCCGGATGCCGGCCCGCGTCTTCGCGGCCCTGATCGCCTCCGAGGAGGGCGTCCTCACCTCCGCGGAGCTGGGTGAACGGCTCCAGGTCAGCCCGGCCGCCGTCTCCGGCGCGATGCGCTACCTCACGCAGGTCGGCCTGGTCGGCCGGGAGCGGGAGCCGGGCTCGCGCCGCGAGCGCTACCGGGTGCACAGCGACCAGTGGTACGAGTCCTTCAGTCGCCGGGACCAGGTGCTCACCCGGTGGGAGAACACCTTGCGCACGGGCGTCGAGGTGTTCGGCCCCGAGACGCCGACGGGCCGTCGGCTCGACGAGACGCTGGCCTTCTTCGAGTTCCTGCAGCAGGAGCTGATGGGAATGATGGAGCGCTGGCGCGAGCAGCGGGACCGGTTGCGCGCGGACTCCGGCGACTGACCGGCGTACGGCGCCGCCTGCCGCCGTACGCCGTGGCCCGCCCGCCGCGCCGTAGGCCACAGGGGCCGCCGAGGGCTCATCGGAGCC
>DOWQ01000720.1 GCA_003519485.1 Streptomyces sp.
GCCCAACGGGCTCGCACCATCGGCCCCACCTGGGGCACCGAGGCGCCGGCCGGCACGGCGGCGGCGAACAGCGCCCACAGGGGCGCGTGGAGCAGCGCGAGCGCCGTCAGGAGCGCCACGGACGCCGCGTGCACCAGTACGCCCGGCACGAGCACCGCCGCCTGCCCCCGGCGGTCGGCGAGCTTGCCGCTCTGCGGCGCGAACAGGGCCATGGAGACGCCGGTGACGGCCGCCACCGCGCCTGCCGTGCCGTACGAGCCGGTGGTGTGTTCGACCAGCAGCACGATGCCGATGGTGAGCATGGCGAAGGGCTGGCGTGCGGCGAATCCGGGCAGCAGGAATGTCCATGCCCGGGGGGTGCGCAGCAGCTGTCCGTAGCCGGGGCGCCGCGTGGCGGGGTCGTTGGTGACCGTGGATGCCACGGCCGTGCCTTTCTGCCGCCTGGTAGCGCACCGCGGGCCGGAGGCCGGCGCGATGTGCCGAGAGCTGTCCTCTTGCGCAGGGCCGGGACGGACACCGGGTCCGCGCCTCGCCCTCCGGAGAGGAGGGACGAGGGGACCGGGCTGCCGAGCGGCCGCGCCAGCTCTGCGTCAGGCAGAGTGATGTGTCGCTTGCCGTGCCATCGTACAAGCTGCCCGCCCGGAGACCCCCGCGCCCGAGCCCCCGCACCCGCGTGACCTGGGCCTCATAACCGCCAGTCCCGGCCCGGGCCCCGCGCCCCGGAGCCCCGCGCCCCCGCCTCCCTTCACTGCCCCCGCGCTCCCCGTCCTCCCCGCGCCCCCGCTCTTCAGCCGCTCCCGAGCCAGCCCGCCAGCTTGCCGCCGCGGGCGACCGCGCGCAGCCGCTTCTCCGCCGCGTCCCGGACCGGATCCGTGGCGACGACCAGCAGCTCGTCCCCGCGCCGCAGCACGGTCGTCGGGCCGGGTACGAAGCTCTTGCCGTCCCGTACGACCAGGGTGACCGCGGAGCCGGCCGGCAGCCGCAGCTCACCGACCTCCACGCCGTGGATCTTCGACGACTCGGCCACGGTCGTCGAGAGCAGATGGCCGCGCAGCCGCTCCAGCGGCGCCGACTCGATGCCGAGGTCCGCCGCCTCGCCGCTGTCCGCGAGCCGCAGCCGCCGCGCGACCCAGGGCAGCGTCGGCCCCTGCACCAGGGTGTAGACGATCACCAGCACGAAGACGATGTTGAAGATCCGCTCGCTGTCGGGCACCTCGGCCACCAACGGAATGGTGGCCAGCACGATCGGCACCGCGCCGCGCAGCCCGGCCCAGGACATGAGGACCTTCTCCTGCCAGGGCGTACCGAACGGAGTCACGCTCACCAGCACCTCGAGCGGCCGGGCGACCAGGGTCAGCACCAGGCCGACGATCACCGCGGGCCAGATGTCGTCCAGCAGTTCGTGCGGCGTGACCAGCAGGCCGAGCAGCACGAACATGCCGATCTGGGCGATCCAACCGAGCCCGTCGGCGAAGCCGCGGGTCGCCGGGGCGTGCGGCAGCCGGGCGTTGCCGAGGACCAGTGAGGCCAGGTAGACGGCGAGGAAACCGCTGCCGTGCGCCATGGCGCCGGCCGCGTAGGCGGCGATCGCGATCGCCATCACCGCGATCGGGTACAGGCCGGAGGCCGGCAGCGCCACCCGCCGCAGCGCGAAGGCGCCGAGCCAGCCGACCGCGAGACCGATCGCTGCGCCGATCGCCAGCTCGAGAGTGATCTTGCCGAGCAGGACGTACCACGCGTCGATGGGCCCGGCCGTGGAGAAGGCGACCACCATGATGACGACCGGGGCGTCGTTGAACCCCGACTCCGCCTCGAGCACACCCGTCAGCCGCCGGGGCAGCGGCACCTTCCGGAGGACCGAGAAGACCGCCGCGGCGTCGGTGGACGACACCACCGCGCCGATGATCAGGGACTGCTGCCAGTCCAGGCCGACGAGATAGTGGGCGCCGGCCGCGGTGACCCCGACGCTCACCGTGACACCGACGGTCGACAGCGTGGCGGCCGCGGGCAGCGAGGGTTTGATCTCGTGCCAGCTGGTGCTGAGGCCGCCCTCGGCGAGGATCACGACCAGGGCGGCGTAGCCGATCACCTGGGTCAGCTCGGCGTCGTTGAAGTTGACGCCGATGCCGTCGGAGCCGATCGCCACCCCGATGCCCAGGTAGATGAGCAGGCTCGGCAGCCCGCTGCGCGACGAGAGCCGCACCGCCGCCACCGCGATGAGCAGCACGAGTGAGCAGACCAGCAGGAGTTCATTCAAATGATGGACAGTCAGGGGCCGGACCCTTTCTTGCGTTATCAACCGCTATGTTCCTCTTGGTGGAGCGGTACTTCATTGCCTTACCTAATATTTTACGCGTTCTTGACGCCCGCGTGGCGCGCGTCAGTGGAGATGACGCCGCGTAGGGGCCCCGCGGGGCCTGCGCCTACAGTTGCTCCTGCACTCCCAGGACCACCTGCCCGGCGAAGGACAGCGATGCCCGCGAACAACAACGGCCCTTCCGGCGAGAAGAAGAAGGGCCGTGCCCGTCTTCTCCTGATCGCCTTGGTGATGCTGCTCGTGGCGGGCGTCGGCTACGGCACGTTCTGGAGTGTCAGCACCGTGCGTGCCTCCTTCCCGGAGACCACCGGTTCGATCAAGCTCAAGGGCCTGTCCGGTCCGGTCGAGGTCAAGCGCGACGCCCACGGCATCCCGCAGATCTACGCCGACACCGACGAGGACCTCTTCCGCGCCCAGGGCTTCGTCCAGGCGCAGGACCGGTTCTGGGAGATGGACGTCCGGCGCCATCTCACCGCGGGCCGGCTCTCCGAGATGTTCGGCGCGGGCCAGGTCGAGACGGACGCCTTCCTGCGCACGCTCGGCTGGCGCGAGGTCGCGCAGCGGGAGTACGACACCAAGCTGTCGGACCGTACGAAGAAGTACCTCCAGGCCTACTCCGCGGGGGTCAACTCCTACCTGGCGGACCACGAGGGCGCGGCGCTGTCCGTCGAGTACGCGGCGCTCGGCCTCAGCAACGACTACGAGCCGGAGAAGTGGACCCCGGTCGACTCGGTCGCCTGGCTCAAGGCGATGGCCTGGGACCTGCGGGGCAATGTCGAGGACGAGATCGACCGCGCCCTGATGTCGAGCCGGCTCACCGAGAAGCAGATCGAGGACCTCTACCCGGAGTATCCGTACGACCGCAACCAGCCGATCGTACGGAACGGCGGGGTGGACGAGGCGACCGGCGAGTTCGACCCGGAGGCGGAGCCGGCGGACGACGAGGGTGAGGCCGGGCAGGAGGAGCTCCCGGCCGGCGAGCAGGCCGCCGACGACGCGGCCGGTGTCGAAGGCCAGGGCGGTACGGAGGGCGCGGGGCCGGCGGCCGAGAACGTGCAGGGCCAACTGGACTCGCTCTCCGGCACCCTGGAGGAGATCCCGGCGCTGCTCGGCCCGAACGGCGGCGGCATCGGCTCGAACTCCTGGGTGGTCTCCGGCAAGCACACGACCACCGGCAAGCCGCTGCTGGCCAACGACCCGCATCTGGCCCCCCAGATGCCCTCGCTCTGGTACCAGATGGGCCTGCACTGCCGCACGGTGAGCGAGACCTGCCGCTACGACGCGGCCGGCTACACCTTCGCCGGCATGCCCGGCGTGGTGATCGGCCACAACCAGGACATCGCCTGGGGCATGACCAACCTCGGGGCGGACGTCTCCGACCTCTACCTCGAGAAGATCACCAGCGACGGCTACCTCTACGACGGCAAGCAGCGCCCCTTCCGGACCCGCAAGGAGACGATCAAGGTCGCCGGCGGTACCGACCGGGAGATAACCGTCCGCAGCACCGGCAACGGGCCGATCGTCTCCGACCGCAGCGACGAGATGGACGCCGTCGGCGAGACGTCGCCCGTCGACAACGCCGCCCCGGACCGCTCCAGCGGCTACGCCGTCTCGCTGCGCTGGACGGCCCTCACTCCCGGCCGGACCATGGACTCCGTCTTCGCGCTGAACGAGGCGTCCGACTTCGAGGAGTTCCGTGACGCGGCCCGGCTCTTCGACGTGCCGTCGCAGAACTTGATCTACGCCGACTCCAAAGGTCACATCGGCTACCAGGCGCCCGGCCGCATCCCGGTCCGCGGCGAGGGCGACGGGCGCTACCCGGCCCCCGGCTGGGACTCCCGCTACCGGTGGACCGGCTATGTGCCGCCGAGCGCGCTGCCCTGGGAGTACGACCCCGAGCGCGGCTACATCGTCACCGCCAACCAGGCCGTCGTCGACCAGGAGAAGTACCCGCACCTGCTGACCGCCGACTGGGGCTACGGCGCCCGCAGCCAGCGGATCAACGACCTCGTCCAGTCGAAGATCAAGGATGGCGGCAAGATCTCGACGAACGACATGAAGACCATGCAGATGGACGACAGCAGCGAGATCGCCCAGCTGCTGACGCCGTACCTGCTGAAGATCGACGTCGAGGAGCCGTACATCCGCGAGGCGCAGAAGCTGCTGGAGGGCTGGGACTACACCCAGGACTCCGACTCGGCGGCGGCCGCCTACTTCAATGCCGTCTGGCGCAACACGCTCAAACTGGCGTTCGGCAACAAGCTGCCGAAGGAACTGCGTGTCACCGGCGACTGCCTGCGCGTCCGGCCGGCCGACGACTCCGGCCCGCTGGAGGACCTGGACGGCAACTCGTTCGTACGGGAGTGCGGCGTACGAGCCCCGGACGCCGCTCAGCCGGACGGCGGCGACCGCTGGTACGAGGTGGTCCGCTCGATCCTCAAGGACGAGAACAACGAGTGGTGGAAGACCTCGGGCACGCACCGGGAGGCCGGTGACCGCAACCGTGACGAGCTGCTCGAGCACGCCATGGAGGACGCCCGCTGGGAGCTGACCGCGGAGCTCGGCAAGGACATCGACAGCTGGAGCTGGGGCCGGCTGCACCAGCTCACGCTGCGGAACCAGACCCTGGGCACCGACGGGCCCGCCGTGCTGCGGTGGCTGCTCAACCGGGGCCCGTGGAACCTGGGCGGCGGCGAGGCGGCGGTCAACGCCACCGGCTGGAACGCGGCCGGCGGCTACGACGTGGTGTGGGTCCCGTCCATGCGGATGATCGTCAACCTCGGCGATCTCGACAAGTCCAAGTGGATCAACCTCACCGGGGCGTCAGGGCACGCCTACAGCCCGCACTACAGCGACCAGACCGAGAAGTGGGCGAAGGGCGAGCTGCTCCCGTGGGCCTTTAGCGAGGAGGCGGTCGAGAAGTCCGCCGAGGACACCCTGGCGCTGACCCCGTGAGCTGACGCACGGCCGCCGGCCCGGCCCCGGTGAACCGCACTCGCGCGGTTCACCGGGGCCGCGGCGTGAGCGGGGCGTCGCCGTCGGAGGCCGTCAGCGGGGGCGCGGCGTGAAGCGGTGCGCCCCGGAGGGCGTCACCG
>DOWQ01000726.1 GCA_003519485.1 Streptomyces sp.
CCGCCGGGCCCGCAGGCTCACCCCTCACCACCGGTCCGTACGCCGCAGGCGCGCCCCAGCAGGGCGGTTCCCCGCCCATGTTCACCAAGGCGGCGCAGGCTGCTCCGGCCGGCGGGTCCGTTCCCGGGCCGCCGGACGCGCAGGCCGGTGCCGCACCCGGGACCCCGTACGGCGAACACAGCGGCCCGGGCTCCGGAAGCCCCCGCTGGGGCGTCCACTTCACCGGCCAGGGCGGTGTGCGAGCGCGCCGCCCGCTCGCGCTCCGTACGGTCGCGGAGGCAGCGGGACCGCTGCTGGTCGTCACGTCCGACCCCGGCCTGTGGGAGGAGAGCAAGGACGGTCGCGCCAAGCTCGGCCCCACCCATCTCCACGACCCCGGCCACCTGCTCGACACCCCGGCCCGGCTGCGATGGTCGCCCACCGCCGGCTGCGAGTCCCGCGACGTCGCCGCCGCCCGCGCGGCGGCCCTGCTCGCGCCGGTACGGCCGCTGCACGCGCTCGACTCGGCCATGGCGGACGCCGCGGAGACCATGTTGCGCTGCTGGCTGCACGCGGCTGCCATCGACGACCGCCGGGTACGGCAGGTGCACCGCTGGGCCTCCGGGAGTTCGGCGCACGAGCCCGTGCGCATCCTCCGTACGAACCCGCGCGCGGCGGGCGGCTCGGCCGGGGAGCTGGAAAGCGTCCTGACCGCCCATCCGGAACGCCGGGAGAGCGCACAGGCACTGACGGCCCGTGCGCTCTCCGCGCTCTCTTCCGTGCATATTCGGGACGCATGCAATCCCACTCGGGCGGATTCCCTCGCGTTGGAGTCATTCATGGTCGAGGGGGGAACGCTTTACCTGGTGGGTGAAGCTATTGAGGACCCGCGCGCCCACCCGGGTGCGATGCCGTTCCTCACCGCACTCGCCTCCAGCGTGGTCGAGCACGGCCGCCGCGTGGCCGAACGGTCATCCGCCGGCCGGCTCGACCCACCACTCACCGTCGTGCTGGACGACGTCGCCGCGGTGGCGCCCTTCCCGCAGCTGCCGGAACTGCTGGGCTCCGGGGCCGCCCGGGGGCTGCCGGCGCTGGCCCTGCTCCGCTCGCGGGAACAGGCCCGCTCCCGCTGGCCACAGCAGGCTCTGCCGACGGAGTGAGCCGATCCCCGAGCCGACCGGTTCACGGACGGTCGAGCACCATCTCGTGCTCGGTCTCGGCCGGGACCGGGGGAAAGGCCATCGTCTGCCCGGTCGGGGTGAAGCCGATGCGGTTGTAGAAGGCGCGGGCGCGCGGGTTGTCGCCGTGCACCCAGAGCCGCATGCGTTCGGCCTTCGTGTTCTCCCACGTCCAGTCGACCGCCTCGCGGAACAGCAGACCGGCCAGCCCGGTACCGCGGTGCTCGGGACGGATGTACACGCTGACGACGTGGATCTGGCGGACCGCCGGACCTTCCTCGTCGATCACGCCCAGGGCACCCACCGGCGGTGACTGCTCACCGGTCTCGTCGAGCAGGGCCAGCATGGCGACCCAGACGCCGTCGTCGTCCGCCGCGATGACGTTGGTGGCGGCCCCGCCCTCGGCGATCGGGGTGGCCCGGCCCCGCCAGAAGGTCTCCGACTGCGCGGCGCTGTTCTCGTACGTATCGACGAAGGCGACTCGCGCGACAGGATCGCGCAGCGCCGCCAGCCGCAGCTCCCTGAGCCGGACCCAGTCATCGGCGACGGTCGTCCTGATCTCGTAATTCATGCCCCGATGCTCGCACCCGCCGCCGTGCACCGCCCACCGTATTCAGCAGCACGAGATGACCGGGCGATGCCGACTCGCATCCCCCGGGCCGGGACCGATGGCTTGCGGGACGCGGGGACTGGTGAACCATGGCGGTGAACACCGCCGACGCAGGAAGAAGGTCCATATGGCCGACCGCGCGACCGCCGTGATCTGTATGAACACCGAGATCGCCGCTCGGGTGCTGCCCCACCGGCTGCGGGAGCGGCTCGCCGGGGCGGTGCTCCTGGGCCCGGACGCGCGACCGGACGGTCTGACGGAGAGTTCCCGGCTCGCGGACGCCGAAATCCTGATCACCGGCTGGGGTTGTCCGCCACTGGACGAGGCGGTGCTCCGTGCCGCGCCGCGCCTGCGGGCCGTGGTCCATGCCGCCGGGTCGGTCAGGCACCTCGTCACTCCGGCGGCCTGGCGGCGGGGACTCGTCGTGTCCTCCGCGGCCTCGGCGAACGCCGGTCCCGTCGCCGACTTCACGTACGCCGCAGTGGTGATGGCGGCGAAGCAGGCCCTGGCCACCGCTGCCCGGTCCGGTGCCGGTTGGCCGGGTTTCGCCGAACGGGAGGGCGCCGACGGCCGTACGGTGGGGATCATCGGTGCGTCGCGCATCGGCCGGCGCGTCGTCTCCCGGCTCAACGCCTCCGGGGCCGGCTACCGGATCCTGGTCGCGGACCCGTACGCCGACTCCGGGCTGGCCGGCTCCCTCGGCGTCGAAGTCGTGCCGCTGGACGAACTCTGCCGCCGCAGCAGCATCATCAGCGTCCACGCTCCCGAACTGCCGGAGACGTGGCGGCTCCTCGACTCGGCGAGACTGGCACTGGTCCCCGACGGCGGGACCGTCATCAACACATCGCGCGGCTCGCTCATCGACACCGAAGCCCTGACCCGCGAATGCGCTTCGGGCCGGCTCAGCGCCTTTCTGGACGTGACATCCCCGGAACCACTGCCGCCGGACCATCCCCTGCTGTCACTGCGGAACGTCCTCGTCACCCCGCATATCGCGGGAGCCCAGGGCAGCGAGGTCGTCCGGCTCGGGGAATTCGCGGTGACGGAGGTGGAACGACTGGTCCGCGGAGAATCGCCGGCCGGGCAGGTCACCGAGAAGGACATGGGCCGCCTGGCCTGAAAAGAGTGGTGAACGCAGGAAAGCCCTGCCG
>DOWQ01000579.1 GCA_003519485.1 Streptomyces sp.
CCGACCCCGCGCCGTCGCTGCCCGTCGCCAGCGGGACCATGCCCGCCGCGACCGCCGCCCCGGAACCGGCCGAGGAGCCGCCGGGCGTACGGTCCGCCCGCCACGGGTTGGCCGTCGGGCCGCCACTGCCCAGCCCCCAGGTCTGCCACGGGGTACCCGGCCCCGGCACGGACGTCGAGCCGACGGGCACACATCCGGCGGCCACCAGCGCCCTGGCCGGAGCGGCCCGCAATCCGCCCGGCCCCTTCACCGCGATCGGCACTCCGGCCAGCGGGAGCCGCTCCCCCGCCGCCACGAGCCGGTCCACCTCGCGCGCCCGCTCGCGGGCTTCCACGTCCCACAACTCACGGAAGGCCCACAAGCCGGACTCGACGGCCGCCACCCGGGCCAGCGCCGCCGTCACGACCTCGGCCGCGCTCAGCTCACGCGCCCGGACGGCCGCAGCCAGCCCCTCGGCGGAGCAGGCGAGATACTCCTCGAGCCGCACATCCGCCCCCGGAGCCCGGACTACGCCGTGGCCGCTTCCGGCTCGTCGTCATCGTCGTCGTCGGGCAGCTTGCAGACCCGCTCCAGGAAGACGGCAGCGGCGACCACCGCCGCGCCGGTCAGCACCGAGAGACCCGCGTAGACGGCCTGGTCGTCGCGCGGGCCGCCGTCCGGGGAGTTGAGGACCAGGAAGACGCCGACGCCGCCGTACATCCCGGCGACCAGCGAGGCGACGAGGGCACTCGCCTGGCCGAAGACCACCGCGCGGGCCGCGACCAGCGGGTCGACACCCTTCGCGTCGGGCTCGCGGTCCCGCTGGGCCTTGAGCCGGGCGCGGAGCGAGAGGGCGGTGGCGGCGAGGACGACGGCGATGACCGCCAGCACGACGGGGGCGGCGACCGGCACGCTCGGCAGCGTGCCGTAGGCGTTCCACAGCCGGGCTCCCGCCCAGGCGAGAACCCCGGCCACGACGAAGATCCCGCCCAGCACCCTGATCCGAAGTTGCTTCACCGAGTGCGCGCCTCTCCTGATGGTCTGCGGGACGGCCGACGGACGGCCCCACCAAGGTTAACGACTACTCCGGCAGCCTGAGTTCCAGGTCCGCGCGCAGCACGACGCCCGCATGGCCGACCCCGTCCACCAGCTCCTCGACGCTGCCGTGACCCGGCACCTCCGCCGAGGGGTCCACATCGTGCCACGGCACGAGGACAAAGGCCCGCTCATGCGCCCGCGGGTGCGGCAGCGTGAGACCCGGGTCGTCCGAGACGACGTCCTGGTAGGTGACGATGTCGACGTCGATCGTCCGGGGCCCCCAGCGCTCGTCGCGCACTCGTTCGAACGCTTCCTCGATCGCCTGTCCCCGCTCCAGCAGCGCGGCCGGCGGGAGGGTCGTCCTGACCAGCACCACGGCGTTGAAATACGCGGGCTGCGAGCCCGGGTCGACACCCCACGGCTCCGTTTCGTAGACCGGGGAGACAGCCTTGACCCGCACACCCGGGGTGTCCTCGAGCGCGTCCACGGCGCCCTGGAGGATCTCCAGCCGGTTGCCCAGATTGCTGCCGAGGGCGATGACAGCGCCTTTGGGGTTGCTGAGGGTCGTGTCCGCCGCGTCCACCCAGTCCGCCACCGAGGTGGGGCCGGGCTGCGCGGTCGGGTCGCTCGAGGTCATGCACGGCTCCGGGTGATGGTGATGGTCACGTCGTCGAACGGCACGGTGATCGGCGCGTCCGGCTTGTGGACGACGACCTCCACTTCACGCACCGGGTCGTGCTGCAGACACCGGGCGGCGATCCGCTCGGCGAGAGTCTCGATGAGATCGACCGGCTCGCCCTCCACGACGCCGACGACCTCCTCGGCCACGACGCCGTAATGCACGGTCTTCGCGAGGTCGTCACCGGCGGCGGCGGGGCGGGTGTCCAGCCCGAGCACGAGATCCACGACGAAGATCTGGCCCTTCTCGCGCTCCTCGGGGAACACCCCGTGGTGTCCGCGAGCTCTGAGGCCGCGCAGCGCGACACGGTCCACGCGAATCACTCCAGCTTGATCGTCGAGACACAGGCATGCCGGGCACGGCACGCCGGACACCTGGGATCACTGCGATTTCGCGCGGTCCCGTCCGGCACACCATCCGTATGCGAATCTACCGGCGGGAACCGACAGCGCCCGCCCACGGGGTCCGTTCGCCCCGCCCGCCGTGCCGCTGCCGGGTCCGGAGCCGGACCCGGTCCGCACCATGGGGTCCGTCTGCTGCCCGTGCCCCACGATCTCACCCCTACCCAGGCATCAGCGCGCTCGAACGGGTGAGCTACGCCACCCCGGTTCCGCCGTCGCCGGCGCCGTCACCGGCGTCGTCGGCCTCGTCGTCGTCGCCGTTCGTGACGTCCGCGAGCACGGGGGAGCCGTGGTGGGCCCACAGCCGCCAGCCGTCCCCGGTCCGCCGGAAGACGTTCGTGGCGACGACCAGCTGGCCGACCAGCGGCCCCAGCTCGCCCTCCTCCTCGGCCGGCCCGCCGCTGAGAATGTTCTCGGTACAGGTCACCAGCGCGATGTCGCCCTCGACGGCCACCTCGACATCGGTCAGGAAGAACTGGATGTACTCGGTATTGGCCATGATCAGCGCGTACGACCGCAGCACCTCGCCGCTGCCGCGCAGCACCGGCCAGCCGGGGTGCACACAGCTGACGTCGCCGGGCAGCCACATCCCGGAGAGCGTTTCAAAATCGCCCTGCTCCATCGCCTCGTAGAGCGCCGTATTGGCCAGCTCGACCTGCTCCCGGTCCGTGCGGGCCGTGCTCACCCGGCGGCCCCCTCGACGGCCCGCGCCACGCGCACCGCGTCCGCCGTGGCCCGCACCTCGTGGACGCGTACGGCCCAGGCGCCCTCGCGGGCCGAGATCGCGGATACCGCGGCCGTCGCCGCGTCCCGCTCCCGCGCGGGCGGCGGGCTGCCCTCCGCACCGGCCAGCACCCGGCCCAGGAAGCGTTTCCTGGACGCCGCCACCAGCAGCGGGCGGCCGAAGCTCCGCAGCTCGCCCAGCCGGGCCAGCAGCGTCAGGTCGTGCCCGGCCTCCTTGGCGAAGCCCAGGCCGGGGTCGAGCACGATGCGTTCCGGGGGGATGCCGCCGGCGACGACGGCGTCCATCCGCTCCCTCAGCTCGTCCACGACCTCACCGACCACATCGGCGTAGATCGCGCGGGAGCTCATCTCGTCGCTGAAGCCACGCCAGTGCATGACCACGAACGGCACCCCGGCGTCCGCCACGACCGGCACCATCGCGGGATCCGCGAGGCCGCCGCTCACGTCGTTGACCAGTACGGCGCCGGCCGCCACGGCCTGCTCGGCGACGGCGGCCCGCATGGTGTCGACGCTGACGAGCACACCCTCCGAGGCGAGCCCCCGCACCACGGGCAGGACCCGGCGGAGCTCCTCGGCCTCGTCCACCCGGGGCGCCCCCGGCCGCGTCGACTCGCCGCCGACGTCCACCAGGTCGGCGCCCTCGGCGACCAGCTCCAGGCCGTGCTTGACGGCGGCCCCGGTGTCGAACCACTGACCGCCGTCGGAGAAGGAGTCGGGCGTCACATTGACCACGCCCATCACCGCGCAGCGATCCCACTCCGGCAGACCGGTCACCACGCCGCGCAAGGTACTCATACCCCCCACCCTAAGGCCCAGGGGCACACCTCTCCGCGACCCGGGGGCGGACTCCGGAGGGCCGGGCATGTCCGGTAAATCCCCGCCGGGGCGCGAGGGCCACGGCGGGTCCGGAACGGGCCGGCGGACGGCGCGCGGCATCCGGCCGAACGGCGCGCGGTGCGGGCTCGGCATGCCCGGGAGCGGGCCGGGGGTGCCGGGACTCAGCCCTGAGCGCTCAGCCGCTCAGCCGCTCAGCGGGCGAGGATGAGGCTCATCGCCTCGGCGCGGGACGTGGCGTCGCGCAGCTGGCCGCGCACGGCCGAGGTGGTGGTCTTGGCGCCGGGCTTCCGGATGCCGCGCATCGACATGCACAGGTGCTCGCACTCGACGACGACGATCACCCCGCGCGGCTCCAGGATCCGCATCAGCGAGTCCGCTATCTGCGTGGTCATCCGCTCCTGCACCTGGGGGCGCCGGGCGTAGACGTCGACGAGGCGGGCGAGTTTGGACAGCCCGGTGATCTTCCCGTCGGCGGACGGGATGTAGCCGACGTGCGCCACCCCGTGGAACGGAACGAGGTGATGCTCACAGGTGCTGTACACCTCGATGTCCTTCACCAGCACCATCTCGTCGTGGCCGAGGTCGAAGGTCGTCGACAGGATGTCCTCCGGCAGCTGGTCGAGCCCCGCGAAGATCTCCCGGTACGCCCGGGCGACCCGCGCCGGGGTCTCCAGGAGTCCGTCCCGGTCGGGGTCCTCGCCGACGCCGATGAGGAGTTCCCGTACGGCGCTCTCCACCCGCTTCTCGTCGAACTCACCGACGGAACGCTCGCCGGCCGGCATCATCGGGTCGGTCATCTGTGCCTCGTTCCTCGTACGTGCGTCCAATGACGCAGCCGCGCCCCCTCAGATTAGAACCTGAGGGGGCGCGGCGTTCATTCCGGGGCGGTACCGGCTCAGCTGTCGGTGCCGGGCTCCTCGGGGAGCTCGACCTTTTCCGTGCTGATGACCGGCCGCGCCGCCGACGAACCGGCCGGCTGCGAGCCGTTCGCCATGGTGAGCTCCTTGGGCGAGAGCACCGGCGGCCGGGTGGAGGGCGTACGCCTCGAGGAGCCGGTCCACGCGGGGCGGGCCGGGCGCTTCACGATGGTCTCGAAGACCTCCGCGAGCTCCTCCTTGTTCAGCGTCTCCCGCTCCAGCAGCTGGAGGACCAGGTTGTCGAGAACGTCGCGGTTCTCGACGAGAATCTCCCAGGCCTCGTTGTGCGCCGCCTCGATGAGCTTCTTGACCTCCTCGTCGACCAGCGCGGCGATCTCCTCTGAGTAGTCGCGCTGGTGACCCATGTCACGGCCGAGGAAGGGCTCGGAGTTGTCGGAGCCGAACTTGATCGCCCCGAGCCGCTCGGTCATGCCGTACTGCGTGACCATCGAGCGGGCCGTGGCGGTGGCCTTCTCGATGTCGTTCGCCGCACCCGTCGTCGGGTCGTGGAAGACGAGCTCCTCCGCCGCGCGCCCGCCCAGCATGTAGGCCAGCTGGTCGAGCATCTCGTTGCGGGTGGTGGAGTACCGATCCTCCTCCGGCAGCACCATGGTGTAGCCGAGGGCGCGACCGCGGGACAGGATAGTGATCTTGTGCACCGGGTCGCTGTTCGGAGAAGCCGCCGCGACCAGGGCGTGTCCGCCCTCGTGATACGCGGTGATCTTCTTTTCCTTGTCGCTCATGATCCGGGTCCGCTTCTGCGGCCCGGCCACGACCCGGTCGATCGCCTCGTCCAGGAAGTGGTTGTCGATGAGCTTCGCGTCACCGCGGGCGGTCAGCAGGGCGGCCTCGTTGAGGACGTTGCTGAGGTCCGCGCCGGTGAAGCCGGGGGTACGGCGCGCGACGGCGTTCAGGTCGACGTCGGGCGCGACCGGCTTGCCCTTCTGGTGAACCTTGAGGATCTCCAGCCGGCCCTGCATGTCGGGACGGTCGACCGCGATCTGCCGGTCGAAGCGGCCCGGACGCAGCAGCGCCGGGTCGAGGATGTCCGGCCGGTTCGTGGCGGCGATCAGGATGACGCCGCCCTTCACGTCGAAGCCGTCCATCTCGACGAGCAGCTGGTTGAGCGTCTGCTCGCGCTCGTCGTGACCGCCGCCCATACCGGCGCCGCGGTGCCTGCCCACGGCGTCGATCTCGTCGACGAAGACGATCGCCGGGGCGTTCTGCTTGGCCTGCTCGAACAGGTCACGGACACGCGACGCGCCGACACCGACGAACATCTCGACGAAGTCGGAGCCGGAGATGGAGTAGAACGGCACCCCCGCCTCGCCGGCCACGGCACGCGCCAGCAGCGTCTTGCCGGTGCCGGGGGGCCCGTACAGCAGGACCCCCTTGGGGATCTTGGCGCCGACGGCCTGGAACTTCGCCGGCTCCTGCAGGAACTCCTTGATCTCATGGAGTTCCTCGACCGCCTCGTCGGCCCCCGCCACATCGGTGAAGGTGGTCTTGGGGGTGTCCTTGGTGATGAGTTTGGCCTTCGACTTTCCGAAGTTCATCACCCGGGAGCCGCCGCCCTGCATCTGATTCATCAGGAACAGGAAGACGACCACGATGAGAACGAAGGGGAGCAGCGAGAGCAGCACCCCGACGAACGCGTTCTGCTCGGAGGGGGACACGGTGTACCCGTCGGGCAGCGTGTTCCCCTCGGCGTCATTGACCTTGGCTTGGAGATCCTTGGCGAGCTCGGTGCCCTGATCGCCGATATAGCTCGCCTGCAGCTTGTTGCTGCCGTCGATCTTGGCGTCGCCCTTGAGCTCGATCTTGATCTTGTTTTCATCGCCGGTGGTGAGTTCGGCGGACTTGACCTTGTTGTCGGCGATCGCATTGACGACCTGGCCGGTGTCCACCGTCTTGTAGCCGCCGGAAGAACCGACGACCTGCATCAACACGACCACGGCAAGGACGGCCAGCACGATCCACATGACCGGCCCACGGAAGTAGCGCTTCACGTCCATCCATACGGGGCGCGGACGCCCCGTCCCTCCTGCCACAGTGAGGCACGACAGCCCGTCGGTGAGCTGGCCGTGCGTACGGTGAATTTACTCGGCCTATTAAAGACTGACCTTCGGACGGTACCCCAGCTTCTGTGCCGGGCGCTGCCCGGGACGGTGAAACGGCACCGTCCTCCACAGCTTCAACGGCGCGGAGACGCCACGGGTTCCCGCCCGGCGGTCAGCCGCCGTACACGTGCGGCGCGAGGGTCCCCACGAACGGAAGATTGCGGTACTTCTCCGCGTAGTCGAGGCCGTAGCCGACCACGAACTCATTGGGGATGTCGAACCCGACGTATTTCACGTCGATGGCGACCTTGGCGGCCTCCGGCTTGCGCAGCAGCGCGCAGACGTTGAGCGAGGCCGGTCCGCGGGAGCTGAGGTTCGACAGCAGCCAGGACAGGGTGAGACCGGAGTCGATGATGTCCTCGACGATCAGCACGTCCCGGCCGGCGATGTCGGCGTCCAGATCCTTGAGGATCCGTACGACGCCGGAGGACTTGGTGCCCGCGCCGTACGAGGACACCGCCATCCAGTCCATGGTCACCGGGGTCGACAGCGCTCGGGCCAGGTCGGCCATCACCATGACAGCGCCCTTGAGGACACCGACGATCAGGAGGTCCCTGCCCGCGTACTCCGCGTCGATCTTCGCGGCCAGTTCCGCCAGCTTGGCGTCGATCTCTTCCTTGGTGATGAGCACCGATTCGAGATCGGTGCCCATGTCCTTGTCGTCCACCCGCGTCACTCTCGTCGATACGGCCCGACTCCGGCGGCGCACGCTCCCGGCCGGTGGCCGGAGGGTACGGACGGGAGGCGGCTCAGCGCTCGGCGGACGTGCGATCGCACCGCCTGATGACCAGATTGCCACACCGCCGTCGGACCTCCACCCGGCCGGGGAGGTTGAGCGCACCCTGGCCGTGCCAGTCGGTTACCAGCCGGTCCACTTCCTCGATGTGCCGGGCGAACAGCGAACCGGGGGGCGAACCCGCCNNCCCGCCGCAGCACCCGACGGCGGATGGCGGCGGGCAGTTCGGCGAGCCGGCCGACGTCCAGGTCGCCCGGTCCGGTGCGGGGGACGGCCGGGGCTCCGTCGGGTCCGGGCGCCGGATCGGCCCGTACGGAACGCTCGGCGTCGGCGGCCCAGGAGTCCAGGGCGTCGGCGTCGTCGCGGGAGAGCTGGGCGGTGCGGGCGAGCGCCTCGATCACGCCCTTGCCGAGGCACTTCTCCAGCGCCGGGAGCCCTTCGTGGCGCAGCCGGGAGCGGGTGTAGGCGGGATCGGTGTTGTGCGGGTCGTCCCAGACGGGCAGCGACTGCACGAGGCATGCCTTACGGGCCGTCTGCCGGTCGAGCTGGAGGAACGGGCGCCGGTAGCGGCCGTCCTTGCCGGAGACGGCGGCCATGCCGGAGAGCGAGCGGGTGCCGGAGCCTCGGGCGAGCCCGAGCAGCACGGTCTCGGCCTGGTCGTCGCGGGTGTGGCCGAGCAGGACGGCGACGGCGCCGTACCGCTCCACCGCGGCGTCGAGGGCGTGGTAGCGGGCGTCGCGGGCGGCGGCCTCGGGCCCTCCGGAGCGGCCGACGTCGACGGCGACCGC
>DOWQ01000578.1 GCA_003519485.1 Streptomyces sp.
GGGTCCGCTGACGCCGCCGGCCGCCCGGCCCGACGCCACGTGCGCCCCGGCCCCGCCGGCCGGCGTACAGACGTCCGAGGGCATACCGACCCCGGCCGGCCACGCGCCGACCACCGGCACCCTCCGTGCGCTCACCCTGATGATCGATTTTCCGGACGTCCCCGGCGAGGGTAGCGCCCGCGCCCGGTTCGCCGAGTTCTTCCCGCGGACCGCCGATTGGTACGCGGCCGCCTCGTACGGCGCGCTCGACTACCGCGCCGAGACCCCCGTCGGCGGCTGGCTGCGGATGCCCCGCACCTTCGCCTCGTACGGCATCGCGCGCGGCGCCGGCTACGAGCCGGGCTACCGGCGGCTCGTCCAGGACATCGCGGCCACCGCCGACGACAAGGTGGACTTCAGCGCGTACGACCTCATCAATGTGCTGGTCACCCCGAACGCCGGGCCGTCCGCCGTGGACACCGTCCTGTCCGTCACCTTCGCCGGGGTGCCGGGCGTCCCGCGCGCCGATGGCGTACCGCTCGGCAACATGTCCTTCGTCTACAGCCGCCAGAACGACGGCTCGCCCGGCGCCGCAGCGAACGCCTACCGGGTGCTGCCGCACGAGAACGCCCACTCGCTGGGCCTGCCCGACCTCTACACGAGCGAGGGGGGCGGCGCGGCGGGCCACTGGGACATCATGTCCGAGGACTGGGGGGCCAACAACGACTTCCTCGGCTGGCACAAGCGCAAGCTGGGCTGGCTCGACGGCGACCGGCAGATCGACTGCGCGACGGGCAGCGGCAGCAGCCACCACACGATCCGGCCGCTCGGCCGGGCCGGGGGCCCCAGTGGCCGAACCGACGCCCACCCCGGGAGCCCGGCCCGGACTCCCGAAGACACCGAAGACACCAGGCTGGTGTACATCCCCGTCACCAACAACGCGGGCTACGCCGTCGAGGTCCGTACCCAGGAGGGCAACGACGCGGCGGTGTGCAAGCCCGGCGTCCTCGTCTACTGGGTCGACACCCGGATAGGCAGCGGCGACGGGCCGGTGGCGATACGGGACAGCACCCCGAACAGCGGCGGCTGCGCGCACCGGTCCAACGTCAACGCGGAGTTGACCGACGCGACGTTCGGCGTGGGCGACACGTACACGGACGAACGGACGGGCATAACCGTCGAGGTCTCCGCGCGGCACGCGGACGGCGCGCACCACGTGACGGTCACCAGGCCCTGATCGAGCGGCGCCGCGGCTGGTGGCGCCCACCGGGCGCGACGAGCCCGCGGCTCCCCGCCGGCCCACGCAGTCACAGCCGGGCCTCACCCCGGGACCCGGTGCCGCCCTCGACCCGTACGCCCAGCGGCTCGGCCAGCCCGGTGACGATCTCGTCCAGCCGCTGGATGTGCCGGGCCACCCGGGCCCCGACGGGCGAGCGCGAGGGGTGGTCGATGATCGCGACGCTGATCGTGTCGGAGCTCGGGAGCACCGCGCCCTCCGGCTCCTCCTCCGGCTCCTCCAGATGCCGGGTGAGGGTGCGCAGGTTGCGCGCGAGCCGGCCGGCGGCGGAGGCCACGCGGGGGTCGGGGACGATCCGGCTGTCGCCGGTCAGCTGCTCGGCGATGGCCGCCAGCCCGCGCGCGTGGTACGCGGCGGTGTCGAGCAGCGCGACCACGTAGCGGGCGTTCTGGCTGCGGGAGCGCAGCGGGCTCACCGGGTGGGTCAGGGGCTGCACGGCGGACCGGAGTTCGTCCAGGGCGTCGTCGAGGGCCCGCGCGGAGTCGAGCAGGTCGACGGGGACGGGCTCGGCGCCGCCGGGGGGAGCGCTGTCGGCCTGGTCGCCGCTGAGCCGCCGTACCGCCTCCTCCGTCACGTCCCTCAGCCGCTCCAGCACCGTACGGAGCTGTTCGTCGGTGTGCCTGCTGGTGCGGACCGGCAGCACCAGCAGGGCGGCGCCGAGGCCGCAGGCGGCGCCGATGGCGGTCTCCTGGATGCGGAGGATGAGGACGTCGCTGCTGTAGGTCTGCAGGACGGTGAAGAGCATGCCGAGCATGGCCGTCGTGAAGAACGACATCAGGATGTACGAGACCGGCGCGGTGTAGAACATCGCAAAGACGAACAACAGTACGAGGATGAAGGCCAACGTGTCGTTGCCGGCGACCAGCCCGGCGAGGCCGACACCCGCGATGACGCCGAACACCGTGCCGGCCAGCCGCCGGTAGCCCTTCACCAGGATCTCGCCCGTGGAGGACGTACCGAGGAAGACGACCCAGCAGGTCAGCACCGCCCAGTACCAGCGCTGCGGTGACAGCAGCTCACCGCTGACGATCGCCAGCGCCGAGCCGACGGAGACCTGGAAGGCGATACGGGTGCTCGGACGGTCCAGCCCGCGCGGCTCGGCTGCCTTCTCCTCCTCCTTCAGCTTCTGCTTGCGGGCCTCCTCACCCTGCTCGCCCTCCAGCTCCTCCAGGTCCATGGCCACCGGCACGGCCTCGGCGCGCAGGGACAGCTCCTCGGTCTCCAGCTCCTCGCGGTACTGCCGGGTCCGCGGGCTGTCGTCGTCGGTCTCGCTGCCGGCCGTGCCCAGCGCGACGCGCAGGCCGAGCACGCTGAACGCCAGTTCGCCCACGGCGCGCAGCGCCTCCTGGTCGGCGAACGGGGTGCCGGCGAGCCCCTCGTTCTCGCGGAAGCCGAGCAGCCGGTCGCGTACGTAGGAGAGGCCGACGGGGAGGCGCGCCTGGAGCCAGTCCCGGCTGACGGCCGCGGACAGCTCGCGCAGCCGGCCGGTGAGCGCGGAGGTGTGCGGCGGCCGTTCGGTGTCGAGCAGGACGGCCGCCAGCCGCTCGGTGGCGATCTCCATCCCGGCGACCCGGCGCTGCACGGAGGTGGCTGTACGGGCGTCGGGGGTGCTGTCCTCGAGGCGTCCCTGGATCATCAGGGCGCAGTCGTGCAGGTGTACGATCCGCCGCCGCAGCCGCCGCTCGGCCCGCTCCCAGGCGGCGCTCCCGGATCCCGGCTCCCGGTCCTGCCCCGGCTCCCGCTCCTGCCCCCGCTCGTGCTCCTGTTCGGACAGCTCGACCATCGCGCCGACCGCCAGCCGGAGCCGCGCGCGGAAGGAACCCATCAGCAGCTTCAGCGTCTGTTCGGGCGTCACCCGCAGCAGCCCGAACCGCACGCCCGCCCCGCAGCCGAAGGCCACCAGCATGGCGGCGGTGACCTCGGGCAGCATCCCCGGCTTCACCTGGACGAACTGCGCCACGAAGAACATCTGGAACGCGATCAGCCCGAGCGCCTTGCCGCGCTGCCCGAACCGCCGTACGTACACCGCGCCGAAGATCACCAGCACGAACAGCACATCGGCGATGACGCGGTAGGGCGCCAGCACCGTCCCGGCGCCGGCGGCCGCGCACGCGACCGGCAGCCCGAGGGCGAGCGTCCGGAACTGGTCCTTGAGCAGCGTCTCGCTGACCGCGACCGTGGAGATCAGGGCCGCCATGGCGCCCGTCACCTGCACCAGCAGGGAAGCGCCGGAGATCACCAGCACGAGCAGGGTCAGCCCGATCGACACAACGGTGCGCAGCCCGGCCATGAGGCGCAGCAGCCCGGGATCGGACGCGGGCAGGGGCAGTACGTGACCGCGGATGGCTGGAACTGAAGTGATCATTCTGCCCGCTCACGTACCCATCGCCGGTCCCCGTAAGTCCCCACCGGTCACCCCTTTACCCCGAACCGCGCACGTCTTCCTCCGCCATCCTCCCTGTCCACCGGCCCGCACGGCCCGCCACCCCTCGCGTACGCCGCCTGCCGCCGGCGGCCGGGCGCCGACGGACGGGCGCCGGACGCACCGCGCCTCGTACGACACCGCAGGGCGGGACACGTGGGGCACTTGGGGACAGGACACCCCTTGGTAGCGTTCCTCCGCAGACGCGCAGCAGACAGCGCGTGGGCTGCGGGAACCGTTCGGCCAGAGGGAGTCCGATGATCTTCATCACCGCCAAGTTCACCATCCGTCCCGAGTACGCCGACCAGTGGCCGGAGATCGCCGCCGACTTCACCGCCGCAACGCGCGCCGAGCCGGGCTGCCTGTGGTTCGACTGGTCCCGGAGCGTCGAGGACCCCACGGAGTACGTGTTGGTCGAGGCGTTCCGCGACGGCGACGCGGGGGCGGCGCACGTACAGTCCGAGCACTTCAAGGCCGCGCAGCGGACTCTGCCGCCGCACCTGGCCCGGACGCCGCGCGTCGTGAACGCGACAGTCCCGCAGGACGACTGGTCGCTGCTGGGTGAGATGGCTGTTCCCGGCGCGGAGTAGCCCCGAAGGGCTCCCACTTCCCGTCACCCGCTCCGGAGCGGCTCGAGGCGCCCGGGCATGTTCGGATCCAGCGAAGAAATCGGGGACACCATGAGCACCGGAGAAGCCGCGAACCACGGAGCCCGAAGCCGCGCCGAAGCCCCGGCGGGTGCCGGTGGGGCCGACAGCGGGCCGTTGTCGGGTGGCGCGGTGCTGGTGACCGGCGCCTCCAGCGGGATCGGCGCGGCCGCGTCCCTGGCGATCGCCCGGCTGGGCGGCTCGGTCGCACTGGTCGCCCGCCGCGCCGAGCGCCTGGAGGAGCTCGCCGCCACGATCGGCGACGAGGGCGGCTCGGCCATCGTCCTCACCGCTGACCTGCGCGACGCGGCGCGGGCCGAGGGGGCGGTCGAGAAGGCCGTGAAGCACTTCGGCCGGCTGGACGTACTGGTCAACAACGCCGGTCACGGAGTCCGGAGCGCGGTCGAGGACAGCGACCCCGAGGACTGGGAAGCCATGGTCGACCTCAACTTCAAGGCCGTTCTGCACATGTCGCGCGCGGCGCTCCCGCACCTGCTGCGAGCAGCCGGCGAGGGCCCCCGGGGCATCGCCGACCTCGTGAACGTCAGCTCCGTCGCGGGCCGGGTGCCCCGCAGGGACAACAGCGTCTACTCGGCGACGAAGCACGCGGTCTGCTCCTTCAGCGAGGCGCTGCGCCAGGAGGTGACCGGCCGAGGGGTACGGGTCGGTCTGATCGAGCCGGGAATGACCATGACGGAGATGACGCGAGGGGGGCAGGCGGGGGCGGGCCGCGGCATGCCGGAGGAGAGCTGGCTGCGGGCGGAGGACATCGCCCGCTCCATCACCTTCATGATCACCCAACCGCCGCACGCGGCGGTCAACGAGATCACGCTCCGCCCGACCGCCCAGGAACACTGACGGCCGGCGCCGGCGGCGCCCGGGCCATGTCGGCCCCTGCGTACGCGAAACACGGCGGGCGCCGGACGCTCGTCGTAGCGGGGGGCACCGGGCGCTGGTCATTCCGGGTCGCCATGTTCCGCAACCCCGGCAGCCGCACCCGCTGCCAGCACCCCGGAGCACTGATCACCTCGGCACCGCCCCGCCCTCGTCCGCTACGCTGTCCCCGGTGTCTCTCCCTGCCAACAGGAGGAGGGGCCGGGGCCGCGCACGGCGGCTCCGCTCCCCACGCCTGAGGCCGGGAAACGGCACCGACGACGTGCAGTGATCTTGACCAGCAGATCTCCGGCGGGACCTGCTGCAAGATTTTTCACAAGCCCCGCCTCCGTAGCTCAGGGGATAGAGCACCGCTCTCCTAAAGCGGGTGTCGCAGGTTCGAATCCTGCCGGGGGCACAGCGCATTGCGCCGCTGACCTGGGGTTTCCTCTCCGGGGAGGCGCCCTATTCGGCCTCGGACTCCTCGTCCGGGGCCGTTTGCGTGAGCGGTGCGTGAGCGGACGGGGAGTTGATCTCCCGAATATCGCCCAACGGATCAGCATCATCCGGCACGGACTCCGGGTCGGGCTTCTCCGCTTCGTCGGGCTCGGGCTTCGCCGCAGAAGCGGTGTTCTCGGAGGCGGCGCGGGCACGTGGTACGAGCCGGGCTGCGGCCTCGGCGATCGCCAGATCCGCCTCGGGCAGCAGGCTCGTGTACGTGTCTGACGTGATGGTGATCGAGGAGTGGCCGAGCATCTCCTGGATGTCCTTCAGGTCGGCCCCGGCCGCGTGGGCGTAGGTCGCGGCACCGTGGCGGAGGTCGTGGAGCCGGACCGGTGGGAGGCCGATCTCCTCGTACAGCTCGATGAACCGCCGTGTGACGTTGGCGGGGTGGAGCATCTCGCCGTTCTCCTTGGTGAAGACGCGACCGGTCTCCACCCAGGCGGTCTCCCACTCCTTACGGTGAGGGGCCCCGAAGATCCCGGA
>DOWQ01000010.1 GCA_003519485.1 Streptomyces sp.
CACCAAGGACGGCTACGACCCGAGCCGCGCGGTCACCCGCGCCGACCTGGAGAGCCGGCCGTTCATGACCGTTCCCTACGGTGGCCGGCAGCCCGACGCGACGGTGTCCCACCAGGGCACCATCCCGACCGGGAAGTCCGGCAGGCACCTGATCGTCGGCGTCTGGGAGATCGCCGACACCGGCAACGCCTTCTACGCCTGCTCCGACGTGCAGTTCCAGCCCGTACGGACGGCGCCGTTGCTCAATCGCTCATGGTGATCACCGGTTCGAGTCCGGTGACTCGGTTGGGTGATTGTCTCGCGCACCGGTTCAGGAATGCCAGGGACCGGCCGCACAGGATGCCGAGGTACCCGTCGGACATGACCGATGCCGGGCGGGCCGCGCTCAAGGACCTGCTCCGGCACCCACCCGACGCGACAGCCGGGCTATCGGTCTGGCCACCACCAGTCCGAACAACTGAGACGGCTCGCCGAAGAAACCGACGGGCCATCACGAAAGATCGAGGTGAGCGGCTGCCGCCGGCATGGCAAGCACCCCGAGAATCGCCTGTGGTGGGCGCAAGAAGCCGTGAGCAAAGGACAGAAGACGTGGTAATACCTGGGAAAGCGACTTTTCGGTCGCCGTCTCGGATATCGAGACACCGCGACCTCGCCGCGGCGGTGTCAGGAGCGCGCCGCGCGCTGGCCCACCGATCCCTGGTGGTCTCTGCCTAGCTCAACGGCGCTCATGTGTCGCGGTTGCAGAAGCGCGACTGCTCGTCACCCTCGTGGCGTTCCCGTCACTACGCGGGAGGCGCACCTGCACCGCAAGATGACGCGAGCGGATGCCGGCACGCGGCAACGGGCCTCTCCTCCGCCCTCCCGACACCTGCTTGTGGGAATTGGTGGATATGCCCGAAAACCGGGACGTGCGGTGCGCCGGAGGTTCACCCACGGCGCACCGCCACCGAATAGCGCTTACGCGTGCTCCCGATCCGCTGGCTCGTATGTCGGACGATCCGTCTCTCCTTCGACGATGTTCTTTTCGCGGGTCTCGGACCCGAATGCAAGGGCTACCAGAGTAAGCGCAGTGAGCACGGCCATGTAGGCGACGACAGCCCACCAGTGACCGGCCCACGCCAGGAGCGCCGTGGCCACCAAGGGAAGGAAACCACCCCAGGGTCGTGCCCACGATTGCGGCGATACCTGCCTTGCGGGCTTGGGCCCGCTGCGCATCGTTGCGAACGGAAACCGTACTCATTTCATTTCTCCTGTTGATCGGTCTGAGTTTCTCTCAGCGTCCGGCTGGGCGGCGCAGCACTGCGCCTTTCTGAATGGGACCGACGAGGGCGGCGTACTGGCCGAGCCAACCCCGCTCGTCCACGCTGTCTTCTGCCCGCACGGGTGCACCGTCTCGTGGTGGGTCGATGTCCAGGCGTCGGGCATCCAAGTCGATGCTGATCTGATCTCCCTCCTTGACGCCGGCCAAGGGACCGCCGTCGGCGGCTTCGGGCATGACCTGACCGACGACCAGGCCGTGGTTGAGCCCGGAGAGCTCACCGTCGGTCACGACGGCCACCCGGCCGCCTAGACCTGCGCCGTTAAGAAGCTGTTGTCTTTCCGTACTTGATCGCCGTGTTGCCGCTGGTCAGGCATAGTGTCGGGGTTTCCGTGGCAGGCAGAGCACGTCGTGTCGGTGTGGCTGTGGAGGTGCGGAATGCCGTCGGTGATTGGGCTGCTGGAGGAGCGGGAACGAGCTGCCGCTGAGCGGGTGGAAGTGCTGCGGGCGGAGGCGGACCGGGTGCTGGCCGCGTTGCGGGAAGCGGAACTCGACTGGGAGCGGTTCGTCGTCGCCCGGGAGACCGTGGTCGAGGTTCTCGCCGGTCCGGATGGCGTGGCGAAGGCTGACACGCCGGTGTTGGGGGATTCTGAACCGTCGCCGTCGCCGTCGCCGTCGCCGTCGGGTGCGGTGCCGGGGTCGGTGGTGCCCGCATGGTGTGAAGGGCTCGTGGTGGCGGTGCTGTCGCTGGAGTATCAGCGGATCATGGCGGTCCTGACCGCTGGGGAAGGGGCGCTGTCCTGCAAGGAACTCGCTGCCGGGCTCGGGGTGGAGCCGGTGGCGGCGAAGGTGGAGGGGGTGCGGTCGAAGGCGAACCGTCTGGTGCGGCAAGGCTGGCTGGTCAAGGAGCCCTCGGGCCGGTTCGCGCTCAGCGCCGGTGTGCGAGGCGCCGGGTCATGAGCATCGTCATCGACCACAGGATCATCGCCTCGCTGGAGTCGCACCGGCGCTCGAAGTCGCGGGACAGGCGCCGCGAGCGCAACAGCCACCCGAAACTTCTCTCCACCACCCACCGCCTCGGCAGCACCACAAACCCCTTCACGTCAGCACTGTGCTTGACGACGGTGACGATCAGCTGCAGCAACCGCCAGAGCCCAGGTGACCAGCACCCGGTGTAGCCGGAGTCGGCCCACAACTTCCTGATCGTGGGGAACCGTGTCCGCAGCGCGGGCAGCATGTCGGTGGCGGCCTGCCGGTCGGTGACATCGGCGGGGCCTTCCGTTGATCTTCTTGGCCCCGTCGTAGCCGCGACTGTCGGCCCCCACCACCGCGTCGGCCTTCACCGACTGAGTCGATCACCGCGGCTGTCGGCTCCGGATCGCGCCCGGCCGCCTCGCGCACTTTCCCCCGCAGCCGGTCGTGCAACTCTCCGATCAGCCCGCATCGGCGCCAGCGCCGCCAGAACGCGTAGACCCGGTCCCAAGCGGGGAAGTCGACCGGCAGGTTGCGCCACTTGATGCCGTTGTCGACAACGTAGAAGACCGCGTCCAACATCACGCGATGGCAGTAGCTCTCCGGCCTGCCACCACGGCCCTCTATCCAAGCCGGCACCGGCAGCAACGGCCGGATCTCCTGCCACTCGGCGTCCGTCAGGTCCGTGCCATAGGCCCGGACCCGGTCGGGCTGGTCGGCAGCGTTCCCGAACCTGTGAGCGAGACAATCGCACGCCCCGCCGGACGAGTTGAACCGGACAGCCTCGACCGCGTACAACGGTGACAACAGGGCTTCCTGGCGTGATCGGTGTCTCAGCAACTCCGAACTGCACCAGAGGCCCTGTCTTCATGCACGGCCACGGCAGAATCACCCGCCCCACCGTCCACTATCGATCACACCGCACTCAAGATCGATAGGACAACAGCTGCTCAACACACCCTCAACCAGCAACAGCTACATCGCAAGTTGACAGCGCCCACCCAGGTGCCGGCGGAGATCTCGACGAGATGATCAACCGCGAGACGCACCGCCGGTTCACCGGCGGCGCGCTTCTCGCGTGCCGACACCTTGACGAATTTCTCCTGTAAGGAGAATATGCCTCTGTAGAGCAGAGAACCTAGGAGGACGAGTGGCTGAGCACGCAGACCTGATCGAGGCTGTGCGGCAGGGCATGATCCCGGCGCACATCTACAACGACAGCGACGTCTTCAAGCTCGAGAAGGAGCGCCTGTTCGGGCGCAGCTGGATGTTCGTCGCCCATGAGTCCGAGGTGCCGGACACGGGTGACTACGTCGTACGCCGGGTTCTCGACGACTCCTTCATCATTGCCCGCGACAGCTCGGGTGAGGTGCGGGCGATGTTCAACATGTGCCTCCACCGCGGCATGCAGGTCTGCCGCGCCGAGATGGGCAACGCCTCGCACTTCCGGTGCCCCTACCACGGCTGGTCCTACCGCAACGACGGTCGCATCGTCGGCCTGCCGTTCCACAAGGAGGCCTACGGCGGCGAGGAGGGCTTCACCAAGAATGGGCAGACCCTGCTGCCCGCGCCGTCGCTGGGCATCTACAACGGCTTGATCTTCATCAGCCTCGACCCGGAGGCGCCGCCGCTGGAGGAGTTCCTCGGCGACTTCAAGTTCTACCTCGACTACTACACGCGGCAGAGCTCCAGCGGCCTCGAGGTGCGCGGCCCGCAGCGGTGGCGGATCAAGGCCAACTGGAAGATCGGCGCGGAGAACTTCGCCGGTGACATGTACCACACGCCCCAGACGCACACGAGCGTCGTGGAGATCGGCCTCTTCCGCGAGCCGAAGGCCGAGAAGCGCAAGGACGGCAACACCTACTGGGCGGGCAACGGCGGCGGCACGACGTACAAGCTGCCCCCGGGCACGCTCGAGGAGCGGCTCCGGTACGTCGGCTACCCCGACGAGATGATCGAGCGGATGAAGGAGACCTGGTCGCCCGAGCAGCTCGCGGTGATCGGCGACAACGGCTTCATGATCTCGGCCGCCTCGCTCTACCCGAACATGAGCTTTGTCCACAACTGGCCGAAGGTCGGGGACTCCGACGACGTGCTCCCGTTCATCTCGATCCGCCTGTGGCAGCCGATCAGCGAGAACGAGACCGAGGTGCTGTCCTGGTTTGCCGTCGACAAGGAGGCGCCGGAGGAGTTCAAGGCGCTGTCCTACAAGGCGTACCTGATGTGTTTCGGCAGCACCGGCATGTTCGAGCAGGACGACGTCGAGAACTGGGTGTCGCTGACCAACACCGCTGCCGGCTCGATGGCGCACCGGCTCCAGCTCAACGGCCGCATGGGCATGCTGCTCGACGGCTCGCCCGTTGTGCAGCCGCTGGGTCCGGACGAGTTCGCCGGCCCGGGCGTCGCCCATGTCGGCTACGGCGAGTACAACCAGCGTCACCTGCTCAACCGCTGGGCCGACATGCTCGAGGCCCCGATCGCCCGAGCCGCCAATGTCGCGGTCGGTTCGGCGTCCGTCAACTACGAGATCAAGGACGAGGAGGCCGCGAAGTGACCACGGCGTACCACCGCATCGACTCCGCGAGCTCGCCGCTGGGCGGGCACGCCCCGACCACCCAGCAGGTCGGCAAGAGCCTGCCGTTCGACGACCCGCGCCACTTCGAGGCCAGCCGGTGGCTGGTCGAGGAGGCCTACGTGCTCGACCGGCAGGACTACGGCACCTGGCTGGACCTGCTCGCGGAGGACGTCCACTACTACATGCCGGTCAAGGTCACCACGGCGCTGGGCAGTGGCTACGACACCGCCCCGGGCATGGCGCACTTCGACGAGAACAAGTACTCCCTGAGCCGCCGGGTCGCACGGTTCGCCACGGAGCACGCCTGGACCGAGGACCCGCCGTCGCGGATCCGGCACCACGTCTCGACGATCCGGACCTTCGCCACCGACAAGGACGACGAGATCGTGGTCGAGTCGGCCCTGCTGCTCTTCCGCAGCCGCGGCGATGTGCGTGAGCCGTCGCTGATCTCGGCCGGCCGGGAGGACCTGCTGCGTCGCACGCCGGACGGCTGGGTGCTCGCCCGCCGCCACATCAACGTCGACGAGTCCGTGCTGCGGACCCAGAACCTGGCGATCTTCCTATGACACTCCAGTGGGAAGGTGAGGAGCAGGACCGCCAGGCGGCGATCGCCCTGGCTGCGCAGCGTGCGGAGTTCCTCTCGCACGCCGTCGGTGAGCCGGTCCTGATCGCGAACGAGTTCTCCGAGGTCCGCGTCCAGCGGGTCGAGACCCGCAACGGATCCCGGCTGATGATCGAGTCGCCGAAGACGGGCCAGTGGATCAGCCTCGACCCGCTGGAGCTGGAGTCGCTGACCTGGCAGAGCACGGCGACCTTCTCGGCCATGATCGGCCACCCCTTCGGCCCCCTGCTGCCGGGGGAGCCGAAGTGACCGGGTGGCTGGAGGGCAGCCGGGCGCTGGTCGTCGGCGCCGGCTCCGGCATCGGCCGGGCCGTCGTCGACGCGTAC
Organism: Streptomyces sp.; assembly: GCA_003519485.1. GTDB lineage: Bacteria > Actinomycetota > Actinomycetes > Streptomycetales > Streptomycetaceae > Streptomyces. Next base: position 5,754 of record DOWQ01000010.1, read on the forward strand.
CTCGCCGAGGGTGCTTCCGTGGCGGTGCTGGAGAAGGACGCCGATAAGTCCAAGGCGCTGGCCGAGGCCCGCCCCGAGGTGCCGGTCACGGTGGGCGACGCCACAACGCGCGAGGCCAACGAGCAAGCGGTCGCCGCGGCCGTCGATGCCTTCGGTGGCCTCGACATCCTGGTCAACTGCGTCGGCATCTTTGACTTCTACCAGGGCGTGGGCGACCTCGACGCCGACCGGATCGACGACGGGTTCGCCGAGATGTTCTCGGTCAACGTGAAGTCCCACCTCCACTCGGTGAAGGCGGCGCTCCCGGCCCTGCAGGAGTCGGAGCGGGCGTCGATCATCCTCTGCGAGTCGACCTCGGCCTACTACCCCGGGCGAGGAGGCGTGCTGTACGTCGCCTCCAAGTTCGCGGTACGCGGCATGGTCACCTCGCTCGCCCACGAGCTCGCGCCCAAGGTCCGGGTCAACGGCGTCGCGCCCGGCGGGACGCTCAACACGGATCTGCGCGGGCTCGACAGCCTCGGGCTCAAGCAAAAGCGTCTGGACGACACCCCCGGACGCGAGGCGGAGCTGGCCGCACGGGTGCCCCTGCAGGTCGCGCTGAGCGGCGAGGACCACGCATGGAGCTTTGTCTTCCTTGCCTCGGAGCGGTCCCGAGGCATCACCGGTGACGTCGTCCACCCCGACGGCGGCATCGCGGTCAAGCGCTAGAACACACGAGAAGGAGCTGGGCAATGGCTGTGGTAGAAGCTGACCTGGAGGCGTGCCAGGGCTACGCGAACTGCGTGCTCGCCGCTGACGACTACTTCGACCTCGATGACAACGGCGTCGTCGTCATGCTGAAGATCGAGGTGCCCGAGTCCGAGCGGACGCGGGTCGAGGAGGCGGCGCGCAGCTGCCCCGTCAAAGCGCTGCTGGTGGTCGACGAATGAGCACCACGGTCATCGTCGGCGGTTCGATCGGCGGCGTACGCACCGCGCAGGCACTGCGCTCGGAGGGCTTCGACGGCGAGCTCGTCCTCGTCGACGAGCAGGCCGAGCTGCCCTATGACAAGCCGCCGCTGTCGAAGGGCATGCTGACGGGTACGTCGACCGCGGACTCGATCCGGCTGCTCACCGCCGAGCAGGCCCAGGAGCTTCGGATTCAGCTGGTACTCGGCCGGCGCGCCGCCCGCCTCGACGTGGCCGGGAAGGCCGTCGAGCTCGAGGACGGTGAGCGGCTCACCTACGACAACCTGGTGATCGCGACCGGTGCCGCCGCCCGGCCGTCGCCGTGGGGTGCGCGGCCCGGCATTCACGTCGTACGCTCCCTGGCCGACGCCGAGGCACTCCGTGAGGGCCTGCTCCGCAGCGGCCACGTGGTGGTCGTCGGTGGCGGGTTCATCGGTGCCGAGGTCGCTGCCTCGGCGCGGACGCTGGGCATCGAGGTCACCATGGTCGACCCGCTCCCGACGATGATGAGCCGGTCCATGTCGACCGAGGTCGGTGCGGTGTTCGCCGACTTCCACCGGCGCCGCGGCGTCGAGTGCCGTTTCGGCGTGGGTGTCGATACGATCACGGGGGAGCGGGGTGATTTCGTCGTCGGGCTCACCGACGGAACCGAGCTGCCCGCCGCGTCCGTCGTCGTCGGTATCGGTGCCGTCCCCAACGACGACTGGCTTAAGTCGTCCGGGCTGTTCATCGAGAATGGCGTCGTGTGCGACGAGTTCTGCCGCGCGGTCGACGCGCCGCAGGTGTACGCCGTCGGGGACATCGCCCGCTGGTTGGACCCCGCCCGAGGGGAGCTGGTCCGGCTCGAGCACTGGACCAACGCGGTCGACCAGGCCGTCTGTGTCGCCCACAACATCACCCACCCCGACGAGCTGCGCAGCTACTCGCCGGTCGAGTATGTCTGGAGCGACCAGCACGACTGGAAGCTCCAGCTGGTCGGTCGGCCGCATGCCACCGACGACACGGTGCTGGTTGGTGACCCGGCCGAGGACCGGTTCGCGGTGCTCCAGCGTGGGGTCGGCGGCAGCTTCGCCGGCGCGGTGGTGGTGAACTGGCCCAAGGCGCTGGTGACCTGCCGCAAGGCGCTGGCCGACGGTGCCGACCTGGAAGCCGTGCAGGCAGCGCTCACCGCGGCCCGACCGATTGCGAGGACGCCATGAGTGAGATCGCCCCCCTGCGCGAACAGATCTCCGCGGCCTGCCGGGTGCTCGCCGCGCGCGGTCTGGCCGACGGCATCCTCGGTCACATCAGCCTCCGCGTCGACACCGACCGGATCCTGGTCCGTTGCCGCGGGCCGCGCGAGCGCGGGCTCGCCTGGACCGAGCCCGCCGACATCCGGCTGGTCCGTCTCGACGGCAGCCCAGGCACGCCCGGTGAGCTCGACGGCGGCTACAGCGTGCCCAATGAGCTGCCGCTTCACGCCGAGGTGCTGCGCGCCCGGCCCGACGACCAGGCCGTCGTGCACGCTCATCCACCCCGCGTGGTCGCCGCAGACCTCGCTGGGATCGAGGTGCGCCCGATCCTCGGTGCTTTCGACATCCCCGGCCTGCGCCTGGCCCAGGGCGGTGTGCCGGTCTACCCGCGCGGCGTACTCGTCCGCTCCACCGACCTCGCCCTGGAGATGGTCGAGGCGATGGTTGGCCGGCCGGTGGTCGTCCTCCGTGCGCACGGCTTGACCAGTGCGGGCGCGAGCGTCGAGCAGGCCGTGCTTCAGGCGATCAGCGTGAACACGATCTGCGACCTGGCGCTGACCGTCGCCGACGCGGGCGGCGCCCTGGTCGACCTGCCCGAGCGGGACATCGCCGAGCTGCCCGATCTCGGTGTAGCGTTCAACAACGCGACCGCCTGGCGCCACGAGCTGGCGCGAATCGAAGCGTGAGCGCGCGAGACCGACCGAGTCGCTGAGGGGATGGATAAGCGTTGGATAGGGTGACCGGCAAGGATCGGAGTGTGTCGCGGAGCACGACGCCACCAGGCAGTGTCCCACCTTCATATCCGATCGAGTCCCTCGACAACGCCCTGCGGCTGCTGCTGCTGTTCGAGGACGAGCGACAGATCCGCCTGACTGAGGCGAGCAACTACCTCGGGGTTGCCTCCTCGACCGCGCACCGGCTCCTGGCGACGCTGCAATACCGCGGCTTCGTGCGGCAGAACCCGGCGACCCGTGCCTACGAGCCCGGACCGGCGCTCAGCTCGATCGCGATGGCGATCATGGTCCGCTTCGAGGTCCGCACCGCCGCGCGGCCCTATCTGGAGCGGCTGCATCGTGAGTTCGCCGAGACTGTCCACCTTGGCCGACTGGACGGGCAGAACGTCACCTTCGTCGACTCGATCGAGGGGGCGCGCGCGGTCCGCGTGGTCTCCCGCGCCGGCCGGTCGCTCCCGGCCCACGCCACCTCCAGTGGCAAGGCCATGCTCAGCACGATGGACGAGGAGTCGCTGCGGGCGCTCTATCCCGACGACGAGCTGCCCGGGCTGACGGCGAACACGCTGACCACTTGGCGTGCGCTCGAGGCCGAGGTGGCGACCGTGCGCACGCGGGGCTACGCCACCAGCGACGAGGAGAGCGAGGAGGGTGTGGTGTCGATCGCCGCGCCGGTCGTCAGCACCAGTGGTCAAGTCTTCGCGATCAACATCTCGGTCCCCAAGCACCGCATGACCAAGACGCTGCGCAAGGAGATCGTTGTCAGCATCATGGCCACGGCCGAGGAGCTCAGTGCGGTCCTCCTGTGAGCCAGCCGCCTCAACCGGCGTGCCGGCGTGAGAGCGCCCGACTCACGGCCGTGAACACGCGCCCGACCGCCGGCGCGGTGACCAAAACGACGACGGGCACGAGGAGAAGCGTGGTCAGCAGTGTGCGGACCGCCACCGGCCACGGGTGCTCGCCGCGGTCCAGGGCCAAGTTGAGGAGCAGGATCGGCGGGTGGAGTGCCACCCAGACGACCGCGACCGCGCGCAGTCGGCTGTCCCGGTGCGGCGCGGTGCCCCAGGAGACGTCGCTGAGCACCTCCAGCGGCACCGGCTCCGGGGTGCCCTCCGTGATGGCCTCACCAGCCAGGAGCACCCGCGCGCGCTCGGGGCTGGCCTCCCATGCAGCCAGGTCCGCGGCCGTCGCGAACCGGACGCCGATCGCAACGTGCACGCCCGCTTCCTCCGTGCGCAGCGGGACGATCGTGTGGCCGCGATGGCCGGGGAACCGCTCCGCGGTCGCGCACAGGTCACGAGCCCAGTCGTCGAGCTCGCCGAGCCGCTCGGGCGTCGTACGCCGCACCATCGCCATGGTCGCAGGGACTTCCACTGCCACCCCTTCCCATAGTTCTCTGCCTAGAAGAATACGCATCTATTTTCCAGAAGCGACCCTTGACGCAGTCTTCTCTGTATGACAGAACGGTCCTCTGCTGCTCATGTCGTGAGGAGAGTCTCATGTCCACCAAGTCCGCGGCCCGCAAGCGCCGCCTGTCATTGATGACCGCCGGCCTGGCCATGGCCGTTACCCTGAGCGCCTGCACAAGCCTGCCCGGCAAGCGTGCTTCCGGCTCCGAGGGCGACGGCTACCGCTTCGCCGGCGTCTTCTGTGTCTGCTTCTCCAACGCCTACGTCGCCTGGAAGGAGGGATTCTTCGAGGAGGAGGGCGTCAAGGTCGACGACTTCGTCATGACCGCCGGTGGCTCCGACACGTTCGCGGCCCTGGCCGGTGGCGACGCCGACTTCGGCCTCAGCGGACTCGACGCGATCACGCGCGGCATCGAGACCGGCATCGACGTGCGGGGTGTCGCCACGGTCTCGCCGGAGTTCTACTCGCTCGCGGTGGACGCCGACGAGGCCGACGGCGTCCAGAGCGTGGCCGACCTCAAGGGCAAGAGGATCTCGGTCAGCAAGGTCGGCTCGGCGTCGTGGGCGTTTCTCAAGCTGCTGCTGGAGAAGGAGGGCATGACCGAGAAGGACGTCGAGATCGTTCCGCTCGGCAGCATCAATACCACGATGACCGGTCTCAAGTCCGGCAAAGTCGACGCGGCCGTCATCTGGGAGCCCGGTACGGCGCAGGGCGTCGCCGATGGCTCCGCCAAGGTCGTCGCCAGCGCGCTCGACCCCGCCGACCACCAGGCGATCTACGGCTCGAAGAGCAGCATCTCGATGACCCTCGGCGTCACGCAGAACTTCATCGACGAAAACCCCGCCGTTGTCGAGGGTGCCGTCCGTGCCCTCGACAAGGCCAACAAGTGGATGCACCAGCACACCGCCGCCGAGATCGCCGATGTGATCGCGCCGTTCGCCAAGGGCCTGGACCACGATATCCTCGTCGCCGCCGTCGAGGCGACCATGGACACGATGCCCAAAACGGTCGCGGTCTCCGAGAAGGCCTACACCGCCAGCGCCGAGCGTCTCAAGGGCGCCGAGATCATCAAGAGCGTTCCCGCGGTCGACACGGTCTTCGACTGCAAGGTTGGAGAGTGCGTCAAATGAGCGCCACAGCCAACACGTCAGGTGTCGCCCCGGGCACGAGCTCGGCACGCGTGCCTGCCGAGCTCAGCCTGCGCGGGCTGACCGTCTCCTTCGGGGACAACCTGATCGTCAAGGACCTCTCGCTGGATATCGCCAAGGGCGAGTTCGTGACGATGGTCGGACCCAGCGGTTGCGGCAAGTCGACCACGCTCAACGCGGTCGCCGGCTTGCTCGGCTCGGTCCCCGGTAGCCGGGTCAGCGGCACGGCCGCGATCGGCGACGCCGTACGCCTGGCCTACGCTTTCCAGCGCGACGCGCTGCTGCCCTGGGCCACGGCTCAGCACAACGTCGAGGTCGGCGCCGAGCTGGCCGGAATGTCGCGCAGCGAGCGGCCCGCACGGGCCAAGGAGCTCCTCAACCACGTGGGCCTCTTCGGCATCGAGGACCGCTACCCGCACCAGCTCTCCGGCGGCATGCGGCAGCGGGTCTCGCTGGCCCGTGCGCTGGCCTACGAGCCCGACCTCTTCCTGCTCGACGAGCCGTTCGGCGCGCTCGACGCGTTCACCCGGATGGACCTGCAGAACAAGCTGCTCGAGCTGTGGGCCGAGACGCAGATGACGATGGTGCTGGTGACCCACGACCTCGCCGAGGCGCTCGTGCTCGGCACCAAGGTCGTCGTCCTCAGTGCCCACCCCGGCCAGGTGCACCAGATCGTCGACAACACCGAGTGGGGTGTCGAGCGCAAGGCCGAGGAGCTGCGGACCCGGCCGGAGTTCCTGGAGAAGTACCGCGTCCTGTTCGACACCCTCGTCCAGCTCAGCGAGAGCTCTCGCAAGGAGGTCCAGGCATGAAGGTCATGTCCATCCGCATCGGGATGATCGTCGGCTTCGTCGCTCTCTGGCAGCTCGCCTCGGGCCGGATCATCGACGACTACTTCGTGTCGAGCCCGAGCGCGATCCTCGCCGACCTGCGTGCCGGCTTCAGTGACGGGCAGTTGCTCTCCGACATCGCGACGACGATGTACGAGGCCGGACTCGGCCTGACGTTCGGCATGGTTTCGGGCATCGTGGTCGGCCTCGTCTTCGCCTTCATGCCCCTGGTCGACAAGGTGATGGAGCCGATCGTCGGCGCACTCAACGCGGTGCCGCGTCCGGCGCTCGCGCCGCTGTTCGTGCTGTGGTTCGGCCTCGGCATGACGTCGAAAGTGCTGGTCGCCTGGTCACTCGTCTTCTTCGTCGCCTTCTACAACGCCTACCAGGGCGTGAAGTCGATCGACCAGGACGTCGTCAACTCAGTCCGGGTGATGAAGGCCGACCGCCTCCAGATGCTGAAGATCGTGGTGCTGCCCGCGGTGTTCACGTGGGTGTTCGCCGCCTTCAAGCTCAGCGTCGGCTACGCACTGGTCGGCGCGATCATCGGCGAGTTCGTCGGAGCGACCTCCGGTCTGGGCTATCAGCTGGTGCAGGCCCAGGGTCTGCTCAACACCGACCGGGTCTTCTCGATCGTCATCCTCACAGGCATCGTCGCGACGATCATCCTCTTCGTCGCCGGCCGACTGGAGAAGGCTCTGGTCAAGTGGCGCCCGCAGGCGACCATGGGCTGATTCCGTCTCCGGTGCGCCAAGGTCGGTTGCCGACCCCGGCACACCAGCCATTTCCGTATCGAACGCCCTCAGATCGGCTCAACAGAGCGGGTTTCTCAACTTTGTCGGCCCGACAGGTCCTGGCTCAGGCGGTCGACCAACCCGTGGGCCCGGACGGCGCATCCACCGGTGACGACCAGCGGGTAGAGGGTGCCGATGCCGAGGATGTCGACCAGGAACCGCCGGTGGAGCTCACTGAGGCTCACACCGCGGTAGACGCCCGGTCGGCGAGCAAGGCGAAGGCGTCCCCCCACACGCAGCGAATGTGCCAGCTGACCACGGGTGGAGCACGGGCCGCACTGTCAACTTGGTGTAGCTATCGCTGGTTGAGGGTGTGCGGGGTGTGTTGTGGCGGGGTGCCGGGCCTGGGTCAGGCCGTGGTGGGCAGACCGGTAGTGGCGTGTCCGGGGTGGTGTCCTCTTCGTTGCGGTTTCTGGCTGACCGGCCGGGTTGACCGGGTGTGGAGAGGGATGCGGATGGGATGTGAGGAGGTCCAACGGCCGCTGGAGAAACGGACCATGGCATGCCGGGGTGAGGTGTGGAACGGCTGCGTGCGGAGGCGGAGCGGATCGCCGAGCTGTCGATGACGGCTGACACCTCGACTTTCTGACCGATCGTCACAGAGGTCGCCCACACGGGTGGTCGAGTGCCACCGGTCTTGTGGGGAGGCGTACAGCAGAGAAGCATCGGCGGTGCTTACCGCCGCCTCCCGAAGGAAGAGGCCCGCCGATGCTTGCGGAGCCGACCGTACTCGCTTCGCTGCTCGCCGTCTTGGAGTCGCTGTCGGCCAGCTGCTGCCTGCGCACCTGACGCTCGGTGGGCGGGCGGTCGCGCCCCCGGCCGGTCGGACGTCGACGAGCCATTGCGCCTGGCCCGCGACACCCAGCTGTGCAGCGCGCCCGGATGCACGCCGAGCTCCTCGGCCCCTCCGGAATCGGCTTCCCGGTCTCCGTCACGATCCGTACCGCCCCCTCGCGGAACTCAGTGTCATACACACGCTTCCTGGACGTATGACCCTCAACTATCCCTGAGTCACGGTACTTCTTACGCACGCCACGGGCCGACCAGCAGTCGTCACACCAGTCTGACATGCAACTTCGCAGCACCACCTGCACTTTGAGATCGATGCCGGGAAGACGCACGTCGACCTTTCTTGTCGGCATCGACTTTGAGCTCTCGCCTCGTGGCGGACCAGCCCGGCCACAGTCGGCCGTCGATGACGCAGGACGTCTACATGTCGGCGCTCTGTCGGCTCCCAAGCGGCGCTGGCACTCGGGTCCGCGTTAAGGGATTTGGTGATAGGTGGCGAAAAGGGTGGCAGAAGTGTGGGCAAAGAAGAAGGTCAGCAGCTGTGGAGGGCTGCTGACCTGGGATTTTGTGCGCCGCCAGGGACTCGAACCCCGGACCCGCTGATTAAGAGTCAGCTGCTCTAACCAACTGAGCTAGCGGCGCTTGCTGATGCCCG
>DOWQ01000011.1:0-744 GCA_003519485.1 Streptomyces sp.
TTCCGGCCGGAGTTCCTCAACCGTGTCGATGACACGGTGGTCTTCCACCAGCTGTCCGAGGAAGACATCGTCGAGATCGTCGACCTCATGCTCGCGAAGGTGGACGAGCGGCTCAGGGACCGCGACATGGGCATCGAGCTCAGTGCCGAGGCCAAGGCGCTGCTCGCCAAGCGGGGCTACGACCCGGTCCTGGGTGCCCGGCCGCTGCGCCGGACCATCCAGCGGGAGATCGAGGACGCGCTGTCGGAGAAGATTCTCTTCAGCGAGCTGCGCCCCGGTCACATCGTGGTCGTCGATGTCGAGGGCGAGGGTGAGGAGCAGAAGTTCACCTTCCGCGGCGAGGAGAAGTCGGCTCTGCCGGACGCTCCGCCGATCGAGTCCGCCACCGGCGGCTCGGGCCCCAACCTGACCAAGGACGCGTGACCGCTCGCGTCGAGGTCGAAGGCGTCGAAGGCTGAACGCTGACGGCCGGGGCGAGAGCCGCGGCCGGGCGGCAAAAGGGGCGGCCCCGTGAATCCACATTCACGGGGCCGCCCCTTTTGACTGTCCTGTCCCCGGCCGGTGGGCCTGACCGGCCGGGCCGCGGCGCTGCCGCGTGTGCGGCCCTGCCGGCTGCCAGGCCGGATCTCCGGCGCCGGTCAGCCCGGCCGACTGCCCCGGCCGGCTCACACGGTGTTGACCCTGATGTGCTCCGGCACGCCCGTGACGGGCTGGACGTGGCCGCTGACCGACAGGGTGTGCAGC
>DOWQ01000011.1:759-7845 GCA_003519485.1 Streptomyces sp.
CCCGCGATCTGCACACTCGGGCGCCCGCCGAGGCGGCGCAGGGCGTGCAGCTCGTCCAGATTCGACACCGGGAAGTCCAGCTCCCGCTCGTCGAGGTGGGCGATGATGTCGTCGGCGTAGCGCTCGGTGTCGTACCGCCGCCAGGCGTTGGCGAGCTGCGAGCGGATGTGCCAGGACTCGCGGTGCCGCAGTCGTACGAGGTAGTCGATCGCCCGGTCGTCGGCGATGGACGTCGCCGTGATCGCCAGCCGGTGCGCCTCCCGGTCCGACAGGTCCGCCGGGTCGGGCAGCATCTCCAGGGCGATCGAGCCGATCCAGCCGAGGGCACGGGCGCCGGCGTCGCTGGTGGGCCGCACCATGTTCTTCGTGTGCCGGTGGACCCGGGCCCGCACCTCTGGAGCGAGCTCCGTGGCGTGCTCCAGACAGGCGGCGGCCAGCAGCTTGCGGTGCCGCGCGTCCACCGGCTTGGCGCCGGGGCGCGGCGCGAGCAGCCCCTCCAGGAGATAGCCGCACTCGTCGGGCCGGGCGAGCGCCACCGCCATCCTGGTGACCTCCTCCCAGTCGTCCTGGTGGGCGTGCTCGATCAGGAAGTCGAAGTCGTGGCGCTCGACGACCGCCCGCGCGCCCAGATAGTCCTGGAACGTCCGGTGGACGAAGTCGACCGCGCCCGGGGTGGGCTCGCGCAGCAGCCCGGTGCGGTTGAGCAGATGCCGGTAGATCTCCTCCGGACCGCCCTGCTTCAGCGCCTCGGGGATCGAGGGCAGGTACTGCGCGAGGACCTCCACGGCGACGGGCTGCTCCATCTCGGAGCGGCCGTTGACGAGCATCCAGTGCGCGAGCTTCTGGAGCAGCTGGACCTTGGACTCCTGTGCGAGGTCGATGCCGTCCGTGATGCCCATGTCCCGCTCCCGGTCGCGGCGCTCCAGCAGCATGGAGAGCGCGGCGTCGTAGAGCGCCCGGCGGCCCCGCGGCAGATAGCCGCGCCGGTCCCGGTGCAGGGCGCAGAGCAGGCTGCACATCAACGGGTTGGTGGCGAGCCTGCCCAGCTCGCGGGTGATGCGTACGGCGTCCAGCAGCGTCCGCTCGTACTCGCCGAGCCGCTTGAGGTCCTTCGCCCGGGTCTCGTCCTCCCGGGCGGCGGCGTGCCAGCGCTGGATGAAGGCCGCCACGCTCTCGCGGCTCAGCGGGGTCAGCTTGAACTCCGCGAAGCCGTCGGGGGTCAGCCAGTCCTCGGGGACGGCGGACGGGCGTGAGGTCACCAGCCAGACGTTCCCCGGGCAGGCGGCCATCAGCTCGCGCAGCCCGGCGCGCAGCTGCTCCCGCCGGTCCTCGGGCGCCTCGTCGATGCCGTCCACCAGCATCAGGCCGCGCCCCGCGGCCAGTACCCGCCCGGCCCAGCCCGCCGGCTGGGCCTCCGCCCGCGGGTGGCGCACCGCGGACAGGAACTCGTCGGGCCCGGGGAACCCCTCGCGCGGGAAGCGGCGTACGGGCAGTACGAACGGGATCCGGCCGCGCAGGGTGCTCAGCTGCGCGGGCAGCTCGTCCCGGGCCGCGGAGACCGCGAGCCACTGCACCAGCGTGGTCTTCCCCGAGCCGGCCACCCCGCGCAGCAGCACCCGGTCCCGGCCGGTCAGTGCCTGCTCGGCGGGGAGCGCGGGCTGCGGCGACGCGGAGGGGGTGTCGCCCGCGGCGCCCGACTCGGGGCCGAACTCCGCCTCCAGACTCAGATAGGCGGTGTCGAGCGGCCAGCTGTCGGGCGAGTGGGCCAGATCGATGCCGTAGATGGTGAGGTGGTTGTGTCCGGCGATGATGTCCTTGGCGTAGCGCTCCTCGAATGCGGCATCCTCGGGATGCATGTCCCGTCCCCCCGGGTGGCTGTTCGTCGTACAGCGGCTTCTGGACAACCAGGGTAGGGGAGCCGGGTGGTATGTGAACCGTCTCCCGTCCAGAGGCTGTTGAGTTTCCTCCCGGCGGGCCGTGGTGGCGCCCGGGGCGGCCGGTCCCGGCGGGTGGCGCCCGTCGGCATTTGATGGCGGATGCGGGCAGACCGTGTTCCCCCGGGGCCGTCTTCGTCCCGCTCGGCGCGGAGCGGCCGCAGGGCCGAGCGGCTCTGGCAGGATCGGAGGTGCCATGACTGCGACCTCGAACACCACCGCCCCTGCCCCCGCCGATCTCCACTCCCCGGTCATCGACTGGTTCGACGAGCACGCTCGCGACCTCCCGTGGCGCCGCCCCGAAGCGGGCGCCTGGGGCGTCATGGTCAGCGAGTTCATGCTCCAGCAGACCCCGGTCAGCCGGGTGCTGCCCGTCTACGAGCAGTGGCTGGCCCGCTGGCCCCGCCCCGCCGACCTGGCCGCCGAGCCACCGGGCGAGGCCGTCCGCGCCTGGGGCCGGCTCGGCTATCCCCGCCGCGCGCTCCGCCTCCACGGCGCCGCCGCCGCGATAACGGAACGGCACGGCGGCGACGTACCGTACGACCACGCGAAACTCCTCGCGCTGCCCGGCGTCGGCGAGTACACGGCCGCCGCCGTGGCCTCCTTCGCGTACGGCCGGCGGCACGCGGTGCTGGACACCAACGTCCGCCGGGTGTTCGCCCGCGCCGTCACCGGCGTGCAGTACCCGCCGACGGCCACCACCGCCGCCGAGCGCCATCTGGCCCGCAGCCTCCTCCCGGAGGACGAGGCGACGGCTGCCCGCTGGGCGGCCTCCACGATGGAGCTCGGGGCGCTCGTCTGCACCGCACGCAACCCCGGCTGCGTGCGCTGTCCGATCGCCGCGCAGTGCTCCTGGCGGCTGTCGGGATCGCCTGCGCACGCCGGGCCGCCGCGCCGCGGGCAGACGTACGCCGGTACGGACCGGCAGGTGCGGGGCAAGCTGCTCGCGGTGCTGCGGGAGTCGGTCGGGCCGGTGCCCGGGGCGGCGCTGGACGCGGTGTGGGACGAGCCGGTGCAGCGGGCCCGGGCGCTGGACGGGCTGGTCGCGGACGGGCTGGTCGAGCCGCTCGCGGACGGCGCCTACCGGCTGCCGCTGGGCTGAGAGGGTACGGGGCCGGCTGCCGTACGGACGTACGGACGTGGACGTGGACGTACCGGCGTACGGGATTCGCGTGGCCGTAGGGGCGCTTACGGGCGTACAGGCGTACGGGCACGGAAGCAAACCCCGGACTCGCGTGCCGTGCGGGCGTCCCGTACCGCCATGCCGTACCCGCGACGCACGGCCGCCCCGCGGTTCCCGACCCCGCTCCCCTCGCGGGTCAAGGCCCATCTCCCCACCCCTGCGCGCCGGTTGTTACACAACCGATGGGCAGCCGTGCGCCGTCCGACGGCCGGAACGGACAGCTCCGTTACAGCGCCTCCGTAGCTTTTCCAGCATGCCGGAGGAGCCGGCGGCGCACGGGTGCGGGATCAGCGGGAGCGGAGGCGGTCGGGGATGGCGAACAGCGAGGTGCTGGGCTTCGAGGAGTACGTACGGACCCGGCAGGAGGCCCTGCTGCGCAGCGCCCGCCGACTGGTCCAGGACCCGATCGAGGCCCAGGACCTCCTCCAGACGGCGCTCGTACGCACGTACGGCCGATGGGACGGGATCGCCGACAAGTCGCTCGCCGACGCCTATCTCCGGCGGGTGATGATCAATACCCGGACCGAGTGGTGGCGGGCCCGGAAGCTCGACGAGGTGCCCACCGAGCAGCTGCCGGACGCCAGTGTGGACGACGGCTCCGAACAGCGTGCGAACCGCGCGCTGCTGATCGATGTCCTCGGGGTGCTGGCCCCCAAACAGCGCAGTGTGGTCGTGCTGCGACACTGGGAACAGATGAGTACGGAGGAGACGGCGGCGGCCCTCGGCATGTCGACCGGCACCGTGAAGAGCACGCTGCACCGGGCGCTGGCCCGGCTGCGCCAGGAGCTGGAGAGCCGCGAGCTGGACGCGCAGACGAAGGAACGCTCGGACCGTATGGATCGGGGGCAGCCGCAGTGCGCGGCCTGACGAATGCCACCCCGGTCCCGGCCGGCCGTGCCCGCAGAAGCCCTGCCCCGGCCGGATTCGCCGGTACGGCCCTCGCCGGCGCTGCCGTCGTCGGCCTGTTCCTCGCGGGTTGCAGCGCGACCGGCTCCGGTGTGCGCGAGGAGGGCCCCGCCCACACCGAGTCGACGGCGGCGATGTCCGCGGAGCCCCCGTCGGCGTCCCCCGACCGGGTCGACGCCGTCAAGATCATCAAGAGCGACCCCCGGGTCAGCGCCGAGATCCGCAAGGAGCTCAAGCCCTGTGTGGAGGACGAGTACCCGGTCGACGTCAGCTATGGAACGCTCACCGGCAACGCCGAGCCCGATGTCGTCATCAACGTCCTGACCTGCGGTGATTCCTTCGGCGTCGGATCGTACGTCTACCGTGACGAGGGCAAGGCGGGCGACGGGTCCGGCGAGTCGTACCGGAATGTCTTCGCCGACGAGATCTCGCCCGTATACGCCGAGATCACGGGCGGCGAGCTGGAGGTCAGCAGGCAGGTCTACGCGCCCGGCGACAAGGTGTGCTGCCCGTCCGGCGAGGATGTGATCACGTACCGCTGGGGCGGCGAGCGGTTCGCCGAGCGCGCGCGGACGCACAACGACTACAGCAAGGCGGCGGGCGGCGGCGCCGACCCGACCGACCGGCCGGAGGACTGAGAACAGGCGATGACCGCCACCCATGTGCTCTTCGTCGAGGACGACGACGTGATCCGCGAGGCCACTCAGCTCGCCCTGGAACGCGTCGGTTTCACGGTCACGGCCTCCCCGGACGGGCTGACGGGCCTGGAGCGCTTCCACGCCGACCGGCCGGACATCGCGCTGCTGGACGTCATGGTGCCCGGCCTGGACGGGGTGAGCCTGTGTCGCCGCATCCGCGACGAGTCGACCGTCCCCGTGATCATGCTGTCGGCGCGGGCCGACTCGATCGACGTGGTGCTGGGCCTGGAGGCCGGGGCGGACGACTACGTCACCAAGCCGTTCGACAGCGCCGTGCTGGTGGCCCGCATCCGCGCGGTGCTGCGCCGGTTCGGGCACGCGAGCGGCCCGGACGGCGGCCGGCAGCCGTCCGACGCACCGGTCGTCGCGGTGAGCGAACCGCTGCGCTTCGGCGATCTGGAGGTCGACACGGAGGGCATGGAGGTCCGCCGGGGCGGCGAGACCATCGGGCTGACGCCGACCGAGATGCGGCTGCTGCTGGAGTTCTCCGCCGCGCCCGGCACGGTGCTCTCCCGGGACCGGCTGCTGGAGCGGGTCTGGGACTACGACTGGGGCGGCGACACCCGCGTCGTCGACGTCCATGTGCAACGCCTGCGCGCCAAGATCGGCCAGAACCGCATCGATACGGTCCGCGGCTTCGGCTACAAGCTGCGCGGCTGACGGCGGGCGATCCATGGTGAGCACCGGGAGCAAGGCGAGCACAGGGAGCACGGCGAGCACGGGACACCAGGGGCGGCGTCCGGCGGGTGGCTTCCGCCGGTTCCTGCGCGGCCGACTGCGCGTCCACACCGGCCTCCGCTGGAAACTCAGCGCCGCCATCGCCGCGGTGGGGGCGCTGGTCGCTCTCGCGCTGAGCCTCGTGGTGCACAACGCCGCCCGCGTCTCCATGCTCGACGGCAGTCGCGATGTGCAGGACGAGCGGGTGAAGTTCGCGCAGCGGATCTACGAGTCCACCGGCCGGCTCAACTTCGACTCGCAGATCGACGACCCGGCCCTTCCGCCCGAGCTCCGCGAGGCTGTACGGACGGGGCAGCGGGCCACCTTTATCGAGGAACTCGGCGAGCGCCCCCCCGAGGTGTGGGCCGCGGTGCCGCTGGCCAACGGCGAGGTGCTGTCCATCCACGCCAGCTTCGCCGACCGCTACGCCGTGCTAACCGACCTCGACCGGGCGCTGTCCATCGGCTCCGTCTCGGTCGTGGGCGGCGGCTGCCTGCTCGGCGTGCTCGTCGGCGGCCAGCTCTCGCGGCGGCTGCGGCAGGCGGCCGCGGCGGCAGGCAAGGTCGCCCAGGGCGATACGGACGTCCGCGTCCAGGACGCGATCGGCGGCCGGGTCCGCGACGAGACCGATGAGCTGGCGCGTGCTGTCGACGCCATGGCCGACGCCCTCCAGCAACGGCTGGAGGCGGAGCGCCGGGTCACCGCCGACATCGCGCACGAGCTGCGCACCCCGGTGACCGGCCTGCTGACGGCCGCCGAGCTGCTGCCGCCCGGCCGCCCCACCGAGCTGGTGCGGGACCGCGCACAGGCGCTGCGCACGCTGGTCGAGGACGTACTGGAGGTGGCCCGGCTCGACAGTGCGACCGAGCGTGCGGAGCTCCAGGAGATCGCCCTCGGCGAGTTCGTCGCCCGCCGGGTGCGGGTCCTCGCGCCGGAGGCGACGGTCGAGGTCGTACGGGACGCGCATGTCGAGACAGATCCGCGCCGCCTGGAACGGGTGCTCGGGAACCTGCTGGCCAACGCCGCGAAGCACGGCCGCGAGCCGGTGGAGGTCTCCGTGGACGGACGGGTGCTGCGGGTCCGGGACCACGGCCCCGGCTTTCCGCCGGGGCTGCTGGCCGAGGGGCCGAACCGGTTCCGTACGGGCAGCAAGGACCGGGCGGGCCGGGGGCACGGCCTGGGGCTGACCATCGCGGCCGGGCAGGCCCGCGTGCTGGGCGCCCGCCTCACCTTCCGGAACGCCCCGGCGGAGGACGGAGCTGGGGAGGGCGGTACGGAGGAGGGTGGCCCGGCGTCGGGTGGCGAGGCGGCGGCCACCGGTCGCGCGCGGGACGCCGAGGGTGTCCGGGGCGCCACGGAACGTGACATCGGCCGGGGCGACGCGGAGGCGCCACCCCCGACCGGCGGCGCGGTGGCTGTGCTGTGGCTGCCGGAGATGGCGCCCACGAACACGGGCGGTATCCCGATCATCACCCTGCCCCGGTAGGCCCGGTAGGCCCGGTGAAGCGGGACCGGGCCACCGGCCCGGGACCGGCCGACGGCGTGGGACGCGACCATACGGGCGCGGGCGGGCTGCCCGCGCTACCCGTACGCCCCCGCTGCCTCTCATGCCCTCCCCAGCGCCCGCGGGGGCCCACAGGGCCGCAGC
>DOWQ01000116.1:0-4633 GCA_003519485.1 Streptomyces sp.
CGCGGGCGCCCGTGACCGCCCGCAGCCGTACCAACTCCGCGCGCAGCCGTGGCCCGTACAAACGGCCGCCCGGCTCAGCCCGCCGGTTCCCGGCAGGGCGTGCCGCGCGGCAGCTTGTACGGGGCCGCGATCCGGTACGTGCCGGCGCGCGGGGCGTGCAGGACCGTCCACGCGTCCTCCGGCCCGCCCTCCTCGGCGTCCTCCGGCAGCTCCTCGGTCAGGCAGCCGTTGACATTACGGAAGCTCCCGCCCGGCGTGCCCTCCTCCGGCGCCTCGACGCCCCGGCCCTCGCTGTCCACCAGACCCAGCCACGGTGAGTACGGGATGCGGATCAGCACCGAGCCCGCGGCTTCGACGGTGACGACCAGCTCGCCGGCGTCCACGCGCCGCGCCGTCGCGGGCGGCTCGGCGAGCGGGGCCGGGTCCTCGACCTCGTAGAGCCGCCAGTTCGCGTCGGACCACACCGGGGTGAGGTACGGCAGGCCCGCGTCGATGAGCTCCGCCTCCCGCTCGCCGCCCTGGTCGAGCTTTCCATCGGGCAGCACGACGTACTGGACCGCCCACCGCTCGAGCCAGTCGTGATAGCCGGCCGCGGTGAGCGAGTCGTCGTAGAAGAGGGGGTTGAGCTCCAGATCGGCCTGCCGGTTCCAGCCGCGGGCCAGATTGACGTACGGGACGAGGGCGGACGCCTCGCGGTGGCTGCTGACCGGGACCACCTCGACCCGGCCGCTGTCCGCGTCCAGCTGCTCCAGCCGGTCGACGAGCGTGCCCAGTTCCAGCGCCCAGGCGGCGTCCGGGGTGGTCCGCACGACGTCGTCGACGGTCTTGTACGCCTGCCAGCCGGTGATCACCGCGAAGGCGGCGACCAGCGTGAACCACTTCCTCGATCGCGGCACCGCCCAGGGCAGCGCCGCCAGGAGGGCGACGCCGGCGAAGATCAGCGCGAGCCGGGTGATGTTGCTGCCGATCTGCGAATCGATGAGCCAGGTCAGCAGCACCCCGACGGCGTAGACGGCGGACACGATGCGCACCGTGCGCCACCGCTTCGGCACGAGCGTCCCGGTCAGCACCGCGCAGGCCAACGGCAATACGGCGGTGCCGAAGGCCATCGGCTGAGTGCCGGAGAACGGGAACAGCAGGGCCGACAGGCCGACCACGACGGTCGGCGTGACACCCAGCGCGAAGGCAGCGGGCCGCCGCCGGTCGAGGAACAGAACCACGGCCACGATCCCGAGGAACAGCCCGGCCACCGGNNCGCGGCCAGCAGAACACCATCGCCACCGCGCCGAGCGCGAACATCATGCCGAGACCGAAGGTGACGCGGCCCGACACGGCGTTGCAGGTCAGTGCGAAGGCACCGGCCAGCGACGGCCACAGGGGGCGCCGCACGCCGCTGTTGCGCACCAGGATGAGGGCGAGCAGTCCGCAGGAGACCGTGCCGGCGATCATCATCGTGGTGCGGACCCCGGCCAGTGACATCAGATACGGCGAGACCACGCTGTACGAGACGGGGTGCATCCCGCCGTACCAGGACAGGTTGTAGGCCGAGTCGGGGTGCTCGCCGACGAACTCCGCCCACGCGTCCTGGGCGGCCAGGTCCCCGCCGCTGCTGGCGAACACCAGTACCCAGAGCAGGTGGAGGACTGCTCCCGCCAACAGCGTCAGCACGACGGGGTGCCCGGAGAGGCGGCACAGCCGGAGCCACGGGCGGGTGGTGGCGGCTTCTTGGCGAGCAGCTGCCGGCTCCGCGCGGGCGGTGGACGGCACCGCGCGTATGTCCTCCGTTTCCGCCCGGGGCTTCTCCGTGGGCCGGTTCTGGCCTTCCTCCGGCCCGGCCAGGCGGTCCGCGGGTCTCCCGCGCTTCGGCGGCGGCTCTCTCCACCGGCCCGCGCCGCGCGGAGCGCCGTCGCGGTCGTGGGTCCCCTCCCGCGGCTGCGGGACGGATATCGGAGGCTCGCGCCCGCCGTGCCCGCCGCCCCCGTTGCCCTCGCTGTCTCCGGTGCCCCGGCCCTCCGGCCGCGTCGGATCCACGGTGGTCACTGCGGCTCTCCCCCGGTCTTCCCCGGCCGGCCGCTCCCTGTTTCCCCGGGCCGGGTCGTAAATTTGTGCGGCGTTCAGGACGCTAACACGCGGCTTTGCGGGGGCAGGGAGGACACCGGCGGACCGAAACAGTCCGGTTCGCGGTCGAGTTGGCGGCGCGGCGGACACCGGGACAGCCGCTGCCCGCCCCGTCCGGCCGGGCGCCTACAGCGGTGCGGGCAGCACCGCACTGCGGTACGGGCAGCGCCCTGCACGTACGGCTGCCGCTCGGCACGTACGGGCAGCCGTCGGCACGTACGGTGCCGCACGCGAACGCGCGCGGCACCGTACGAACAACCGGCACCGCGCGCGTCACACGATCGATCAGGTGATACGGCCCAGCTTGTCGCCGAAGCCCGGCTCCGCCTTGTCCTTCTGCAGCGCCACCGGCACCTTCACCGGCCCGCTGCCCACCGTCAGGAAGCCGACCTTGTCACCGGCCTTCGCCTCGTGCGGGACCTTGTCGCCGCCGTCGTTGAGCGCGAGTTCGACCGTGAGGCCCGGCCAGCCGACCGCCGTGACGTCCTCGGTCGCGACGAGCGGGGTCGTGCCGCCCAGTCCGTCGTCCACATGGCCGACGACATCGCCCTTCTTCACGACATCGGCGTCCACGAGGGCGGCCCCGGCCGACTCGATCAGCTGCTTGCTGACCTCGGTGACCGTGTCGATGGCCGGCACTTTGTACTGGCCCAGCACGGCACCGACGATCAACTGCTCGGTACCGGCGATCTCTTTCACGGCCGCGAACAGCAGATTGCCGCCGGCCGCGGTACTGGTGCCGGTCTTGATGCCGATGCCGGTGTACGGGATCAGGCGGTTGTAGTTGAGCTGCTTCTCGCCGTTGCTGTCCGTGTAGAACGGCTTCGCCGATATCTCCTTGAAGACCGGGTCCTCCATGGCCTCCTTGCCCAGCTTCACCAGGTCCCGCGCGGTGCTCACCGTGGACTTGGTGAGGCCGCTGGGGTCGGTGAAGTGGGTGTTCTTCATGCCGAGATCGGCCGCCGCGTCGTTCATCTTGTCGACGAACGCGTCCTCGTCGCCCTTGCTGTCCCAACGGGCGAGGAGCCGCGCGACGTTGTTCGCGGACGGCAGCATCAGCGCCTCGAGCGCCTCGTACTGCGAGAGCTTCTGGCCCTCGGTGACCTTGACCACGGACTCCCGGCCGGTCCTGCCCGTCTCGAAGTCGCGGACCGCCTGCGCGTCGACGGTGATCGTGGCGCCCTTGCCACCCTTGTCGATCGAGTGATCCCGCAGAATGACGTACGCGGTCATCACCTTGGCGATGCTCGCGATCGGTACGGGCTTGTCCTTCCCCGACGAACCGAGGCTGCCGAGGCCGTCGATCTCGACGTACGCCTGGCCCTCGTCGGACCATGGCAGCGACGGCTTCTCGCCCTCGAAGGCGAAGCTCGCCGGCGCGGTCAGCTGCAGTGTCGGATCCGGCAGCGGCCGTACGGCCTGTGCGATCGCGAACAGGATCGCGAGGATCACCGCCAGCGGCGTCCAGATCTTGATCCGGCGCAGCACGGTCCGGAGCGGGGTCTCCGGCGGCGGCGGGGTGTTCGTCAGCTGCGCCAGCAGATCGAGCGGGGGCAGCGGCTGCTGCCGGGTCCGCTCGGCCTCTCCGAGCGACGGCCGGTCGCCGGCTTCCGCTTCGCTGCCGGGCTCGGCGGTGCCTGCCGCCCAGGGCCGTTCCTCGGGCCGCCGGGGTGCGGTGGGCGCGGGCTGCGCCCCGGCTCCGGCTCCTGGTGCTACTCCGGTGCCGGCTCCGGTGCTCGGGCCGGCGTTGTTCCGGGCGACCCAGGAGGGCGCCTCGGGCGGGCTCGACGGCTTGGGCGGGCTCGAGGACTTGGGCGCTCGCGGCGCGTCCTCCGCGGACTGCAGCGGCACGAACGTGCTGGTCCGCTCGGCCGGCGACTCCTCGGGACCGGCCTTTCCTGTCACGGGTTTCGCGGTTACGGGCTTCGCGGTTGCGGGCTTCGCGGCCTGCTCGGGACCGGTCTTCCCGGAGTCCGCGGACTCCGTCCTGCCGTCCTGCTCGGCCTTCTCCGCCCGGCCGGCCCGGCCGGGCGCGGGCTTGTCGGGTTCCCCGGCCGCCGGCTTCCCTGCACCGGGCTTGCCGCCCTCGGGTTCGCCGGACTCCCCGGCTGCCGGCTTTCCCGTCTCCTCGGGCCCCTTCGCCCGCTCGCCGGGGGGGCGTATGGCTCTGAACATGGCCGTCGGCTGATCGACCGGCCGACGCTCCGCGTCCGCGCCGCCGCCGGCCGGCTCCCCGGCTTCGGGGCCGTTCCCGGAGTCGTCGGCGGAGTCCTCGCCCCGGGATTCGTCGTCCGCCGGGCCGTCGTCCGGGCCGTCCTCAGGCCCGTCGTCCGGGCCGGAGACATCACCGTCCGAGTCCCCGGTACGGGGTTTCCGGACCGGGTCGGCCGCATCATCGTCCGTACGGGGCGCCGGGCTGTCCTCGCCGCGATCCGCCCGCAGGGTGCCGAACACTGCCGTCGCCCGGTCCGGTCCGTCCTCCGCGCCGTCTGCGGGGCGGGCGGGCGTGCTGTCC
>DOWQ01000116.1:4688-15756 GCA_003519485.1 Streptomyces sp.
TCGGCGTGCGCGGCAGCCACCTCCTCGGGCGGCTCGACAGACCCCTCACCGTCATCCGGCTCGTCCTCCGGCGCAGAATCCGAAGCCGGGGCGTCGCCGTCCTCCGCAGTGGCGGCCCAGGCTGCGACCGCCGCCCGCAGCCGCTCGTCGTCCTGTCCGGAGTCAGGGGTCGCGTCGTCCGCAGCGGCGCCCTCGTCGGTCTCGCCCCCGGCGTCGCCGTCCGCGCCGCCGTCGCCCGTACCCGTGGCCCCCGCCGCAGCCACCGGGTCGGAGTCGGCGGTCCCGCCGGACTCGCCGGTCCCGTCCGTCCTGCCCGTCCTACCCGGCTCGCCCGCCCGGCCGTTCCCGCCGGTCCCCGGCTCCTCCGGGTCACCGTCCGGTGTCTCCGGCCCCGCGGCCTCCGCGTCCGTCACCCTGCCGCCCCCTCTTCGCCCGACGGCGAGGAATCGTGGGTCCCGAGGCGCGGGTCGCGCCCACCTCGTGTCGCCGCCCCCGGCGACTTCCGCTGCTCCGACTTGCCGGGGGACTCGCCCGCCACCAATTCCTCCTCCATACCCGCCGCCATGCGTACCCGGGGCGCCGCGCTTCCGACATCCCCGTCCCGTCACTCATCCACTCCACCAGTGTCCGGCCACGCCGGCTTTCGTAGCCGCAACCACGCTGCCGCCGCCCCCCGACACCGCCCCCAGAGCCTCATTCACCTGTCAGACGAGCACGACATACCTACTGGTTCCCATGCAAAACACCCACGCGCTCTCGACAGACCATTGTGAGAGGGGTCACCCTGTCAGACATCCACGCGGGGAGGCATGGATGGGCAGGAGCCGCAGAACAATTCCGGAGGAGCTTCTACTGCTCGCCTTGGACCCGGCCACGGGAACCACGGCGCAGCCGCAGTCGCTCGACCTCGGCCTGGCCGGGGCACAGCTAGTGGAGCTGGCTCTGGCAGGACGGATAGCCCCGGACGGGGATCGTATCGCCGTGGTGATGCCACGGCCGACAGGAGATCCGACTTTGGACTCCGCGCTCGAACTGCTGCGCCGTCGCGGCAGTCCGGTGCGGGCCGTCCACTGGATCGGCGGGCCCCGGCTGGGGCTGCGCCAGACGTATCTCACGCATCTGGAGCGGTGCGGCATGGTGCATGCCGTGGCCGGTCAGATGTGCGGGGTGCTGCCGACGACTCGCTACCAGGCGACGAACACGGCGATCAGCCGGGAAATCAGGAACCGGCTGGACAACGCGATCCGCACCGGCGTACCGCCGGACCCGCGGACCGCGGCACTTGCCGCGCTCGCCCATGCGGTCGGGCTCGGCAAACACCTCTACCCGGGCAACGAAGGGCGGTCCTGCCGTTCGCGGCTCCGGGACCTGATCAGGCACGACCCGATGGGCGGGCTCGTGGCGCACGCAGTGATGGACGTGCAGAACGGCGCCGGAGCACAGCCCCGCCGCGCGCCGGCGGTCAGGGGCGGCCCGGGTGATCCCGCGGGCGTCCCGGTCCAGTCCCGGCGCGGGGCCGGCATGGCCCGCGCCATAGCCCACTAGTCCCACCGACACCACCACCCGACGCACCACTTCACCCACACCGGAACCAGAACCACATCAGCCGTAACACTCGTAACACCGCACAACCGCAACACCCGCAACACTCGCAAACACCACCGCACCATCCCGTTCCACCAACCGCACCGCTGTCCCCCGGACCGGTACGGAAGCCGCTGAACGCGCGACGCGGCGGGACGACCGCCTGAACGACGGCCCGTCCCGCCGCCCGCACGTGTGCGGCTCACAGGCACGCCCGCGGCAGCTTGCCTCGCGTGCCCGCGGCGCGACCGTCTGTTGTCGTTTCCCAGCGCCGGGCCGACCCGGGATGGCAGGCTGTTGGACAAACAGCGGTACAAGTCGGAGGTGCAGCCTCGTGGCGTCCAACGTCAATCCCACCGTCAGGCGTCGCCGGTTGGGCCAGGAGCTGCGTCGGCTCCGAGAACTCAAGGGCATGACGGCGGAGGCGGTGGCCGAACGGCTGCTGGTCTCCCAGTCCAAGATCAGCCGGCTGGAGAACGGCCGTCGCAGCATCAGCCAGCGCGATGTCCGGGATCTGTGCGGGGTCTACGAGGTCGAGGACCACCGCATCGTCGACTCCCTCATGCAGATGGCCAAGGAATCCCGCCAGCAGGGCTGGTGGCACGCCTTCGGCGACATCCCGTACAGCGTCTACATCGGCCTGGAGACGGACGCCGCCTCCGTCCGCAACTACGAGTCGCTGCTCGTCCCCGGCCTGCTCCAGACCCGCGAGTACGCCGAGGCCGTCCTCGACGGCATGGAGCCCGAGGCCACCCCCGCCGACAACGCGAAGCGGGTCGAGGTGCGGATGAAGCGCCAGGAGCGGATCAACGACCCGCTGACGCCGCTGCGGTTCTGGGCCGTGGTCGACGAGTCGGCGCTGCGCCGGATCGTCGGCAACCGGCGGATCATGCGGGAACAGCTGGAGCGGCTGATCGATCTGAGCCGCGAGCCGCATGTGACGGTGCAGGTGCTGCCCTTCACCGTGGGCGCGCACCCCGGCATGGTCGGCACCTTCTCGCTGCTGGAGTTCTCCGACGCCGCGGATTCCAGCGTGGTGTACCTGGAGGGCGTCACCAGCGACCTCTATCTGGAGAAGCACACCGAGGTCCAGCACTACAGCGTCATGTACGAACATTTGCGGGCGCAGGCACACAATCCTGATCAGACCCGGCAATTCATGCTCGAACTGGCCAAGGACTACGCCCGCTGAGCCGCGGCCGGGACGCCGAGGGGCCGGCACCGGGGCAAGATACACCGCCGCCTGCAGCGGGTGAGAGAGATCAATGAATATGCCATTCGGTCGAGTGAACAGGCCTCTGTTCCAGGTGGGTTGAGCACGTAGCGTCGATCACCCCTCGGAGCCTGAGGCTTTGAGGCGTCACATCAACCCGCGGAGCCATCGGAGCGATCATGGCTGTAGAACAAGGCATCACCGGCTCATGGAAGAAGTCGTCCTACTCCGGCAACGGCAATTGCGTCGAAGTCGCGACCCGGGCCCCCGGCAGCGTCGCCGTCCGGGACTCCAAGGACGCCGGCCTCCCGTCCCTCAACTTCCCCGGCAGCTCCTGGGAGGCATTCCTCACCGACCTCGGCGACGGGACGCTCGGCCACCGCTGACCGCTCCCGGCCGCTGGGCGGCGCGCACCGCCCATTCGCCGCCCGCAGAACCAGCACCGCAGTGAGCCCTCTCGACTGGCCCGCCGTCCCGGCCGAGGGGGCTCAGCCGTGCCCACCCGGCGGAGCGTCGCGGTCGGACCGGGTCGGGGTCCGCAGAGCCCGCCGCGGCCCACATATCGGACGGGCCGGAGCCCGGGCGTGCCCGCCTTCGTAAAGTACGGACGTACTGACGGGCGCACAGGGGTACAGACCCGAGCCGTCCCCGTGTACCCAGCCCTTGGAGGAGCCCATGACCCCGCGTGCCGCCGTGCCCGGATTCGCCGCCCGCGCCGCCTCCGTCGGGGGATCCCCGGTACGCGAGATTCTCGCCCTCACGGCCCGGCCCGAGGTGATCTCCTTCGCGGGTGGGCTCCCCGCCCCGGAGCTGTTCGACGCCGAGGGGCTGGCGGCGGCCTTCCGGCAGGTCCTCACCGAGACGCCCGGCCGGGCCCTCCAGTACTCCACCACCGAGGGCGACCCGGCCCTGCGCGCCGCCGTGGCCGACAGGCTGACGGGCCGCGGACTGCCGACCGTCCCGGACGAGCTGCTGGTCACCACCGGCTCGCAGCAGGCGCTGAGCCTCCTGGCGACGGCCCTGCTGGAGCCGGGGGACGTGGTCCTGGTCGAGGATCCCTGCTATCTGGCGGCGCTCCAGACCTTCGCCTTCGCCGGTGCCCGCGTCGTCCCGGTGCCGTGCGACGAGGACGGCGTGCTCCCCGAGGCCCTCGACGCCCTCGTGGCGCGGGAGCGGCCCAAGCTCCTCTACCTGGTGCCGAACTTCCAGAACCCGACCGGCCGCACCCTGCCCGCCGAGCGCCGCCGAGCCGTCGCCGGGATCGCCGCGCGGCGCGGGCTGTGGGTCGTCGAGGACGATCCGTACGGCGAGCTGCGGTACGACGGCGAGCCCGCCCCGTGGCTCACCGGCCTCCCGGAAGCCGCCGACCGCACGGTGCTGCTGGGCAGCTTCTCCAAGATCATGGCGCCGGGGCTGCGGCTCGGCTGGCTGCGCGCGCCGGTCGGCCTGCACCGCGCCTGCGTCGTCGTGAAGCAGGCCGCCGACCTGCACACCTCGACCGTCGACCAGGCCGCTGCCGCCCGTTATCTCGCCGCCACCGACCTCGACGCCCATCTGGACCGGGTCCGCGGCGCGTACCGGGAGCGCAGGGACGCCATGCTGGCCGGCCTGCCCGGCGCCCTGCCCGGCGGCAGCCGGTGGAACCGGCCCGCCGGCGGCATGTTCGTCTGGGCCTCCCTGCCCGCGGGCCTCGACGCGACCGCGCTGCTGCGCACCGCCGTCGAGCACGACGTCGCCTACGTCCCCGGCGCGCCCTTCTTCGCCGCCGAGCCGGACCCGGCGACGCTGCGGCTGTCCTTCACCACCCACACCCCCGACGAGATCCGCGAGGGGCTGCTCAGGCTCGCCAAGGCCCTGCGCTGACCCCCGGGGCCGCCGCCGCTCGCCCTACGCCGTACGCCCTACGCCCGCGGGTAGCGCGCCAGCCAGCCCGGGGCCGAGGCCGCCGGGGTGTGCAGGGCCGGGCCCTGCGTCATCTCCATGGAGAAGTCGTCCGCGAGCTCCAGGATCGTCTGGCGGCCCTCCAGCTCCGCCAGCCAGCCCGGCGGCAGAGCCGTCTCCCCGTGCAGCACGCCGAGCAGATTCCCGCAGACGGAGCCGGTGGAGTCGGAGTCCCCGCCGTGGTTGACCGCGAGCAGCAGCCCGTGTCGTACGTCCTCGGCCACCAGCGCGCAGTACAGGCCGATCGCCAGCGCCTCGCCGGCCGTCCGGCCCTCGCCCAGCGACTCGACGCGGGTCGCGGACGGCAGGCCCTGCCGTACGGCGCCCACAGCGTGCTTGAGGGCCTCCACCGTCTCCTCGTGGCCCGGCCGCGTCACGAGCTGCATCAGCGCCTGCTGGACGCCGTTGTCGAGGCTCTCGCCGCGCGCCAGGCCGTGCACCACGACGGCGAACGCCCCGGCCGCCAGATAGCCCGTCGGGTGGCCGTGCGTCTGCGCGGCGCACTCCACCGCCAGCTGGAAGACGAGCTGCGGCTCCCAGCCGACCAGCAGCCCGAACGGCGCGGAGCGCATCACCGCTCCGCAGTCGTCGGCGTCTGGGTTCTTCGGCCGGTCGAGGGTGCCCATCGCCTCGTCGGCGAGCCCGGTGAGGCAGGTGCGGGCCGGGTCCCGCCGCACGTACAGCCACTCCTCGCGGGCCAGCCAGCCGTCGTCCTTGCGGCGCTCGTCGGGGCCCCACTCGCGCTGGGTGGCCGCCCAGCGCTGGTACGCCCGGAAGACGTCGGTCGGCGGGTGCCAGGCCCCGGTGTCCCGGCGCACCTGGGCCCGTATCAGCCCGTCGACCGTGAACAGCGTCAGCTGGGTGTCGTCGGTGACCGCGCCCCGGCGCCCGTACGCCGGGACGAAGTCCGTGACGCCCTCCTGGCCGTGCGCGGTACGGATGCCGGCGAGCGAATCGGAGACGACACCGGCCCCGAGCGCGTCACCGATCGCCCCGCCGAGCAGACAGCCGCGTACCCGGCTGCGGAAGTCCTGCTGTTCTGCCCGGCCCCAGACGGCCGTGCTCGCTCCGCTCACTGGATACCTCCCCGGTCTCCTCGATTCCCTGCGACGCCTGTCCGTTATGCCGTTGTCGGCGCGGTACGTCCGGCATCCTCGCGCGGTACGTCGTCCGGCGCAGCACTGTAATGGAACGGCTGACGGCGCGGTCAGTCGCCGAGCACCGGCAGCAGGGCGGGCAGGTGGCCGTCCGAGGCCAGCGCGGCCTCCCGGCGCTCCTGCGACACCTGCCCGTAGGTGGTGGTGCGGGGCCGGGACGGCCGGCCCGCCGCGTCGGCGATGGACACCAGGTCCTGGACCGAGCGGTACGAGCCGTAGGAGGAGCCGGCCATCCGGGAGATCGTCTCCTCCATCAGGGTGCCGCCGAGGTCGTTGGCGCCGGAGCGGAGCATCTCGGCCGCGCCCTCCGCGCCGAGCTTGACCCAGCTCGTCTGGATGTTCGGGATGTGCGGATGCAACAGGAGCCGGGCCATGGCGGTGACGGCCCGGTTGTCGCGGGACGTCGGGCCGGGGCGGGCGATCCCGGCCAGATAGACCGGCGCGTTGGTGTGGATGAACGGCAGTGTCACGAACTCGGTGAAGCCGCCCGTCTCCCGCTGGATCCGGTCCAGCAGCCGGAAGTGGCCGAGCCAGTGGCGCGGCTGGTCCACATGCCCGTACATCATCGTGGACGACGAACGGATGCCCAGCTCGTGCGCGGTCCTGACCACCTCGACCCAGGTGGCGGTCGGCAGCTTGCCCTTGGTGAGGATCCACCGCACCTCGTCGTCGAGGATCTCGGCGGCCGTGCCGGGAATGCTGTCGAGCCCGGCCTCCTTGGCGGCCGCCAGCCACTCGCGGATCGACATCCCGGTGCGGGTGGCGCCGTTGACGACCTCCATCGGCGAGAACGCGTGCACATGCATGCCCGGGACGCGCTCCTTCACGGCGCGGGCGATGTCGAAGTAGGCGGTGCCGGGCAGGTCCGGGTGGATGCCGCCCTGCATGCACACCTCGGTCGCCCCCACCTCCCACGCCTGTTCGGCACGGTCCGCGACCTGGGAGAGCGAGAGGGTGTACGCGTCGGCGTCCGTACGGCGCTGAGCGAACGCGCAGAACCGGCAGCCGGTGTAGCAGACGTTGGTGAAGTTGATGTTCCGCGTGACGATGTACGTGACCTCGTCACCGACCGCCGCCCGGCGCACGTCGTCCGCGACGCCGCACAGGGCGTCCAGCGCCGGCCCGTCCGCGTGCAGCAGCGCGAGCGCCTCCTCGTCCGTCAGCCTCGTCGGGTCGTCGGCGGCCGTGGCGAGGGCGGAGCGCACATCGCCGTCGATCCGGGACGGCACCATGCCCGGCGCCGCCGCCTCGCGCAGCGCCTCCCAGTCGCCGTACACCTCGTCGAAGTCCTCCCGGCGGTCGGCGGTGCGGCCCTCGGTGTCGATCGTGCGGTGCAGGTCGGTGCGGCCGGTGCCGGTGGCGGCGAAGCTCGAGAACTCCTCGTCCGGCTCCTGCCAGGGCAGCCCGGACGGCCTGGTGTCCGTACGGGCCAGGCCCGTCTCCGGGTCGGCCAGCGCCCGTACGTGCGGCAGCAGGCGCGGGTCGAGCCACGGCTCGCCGCGGCGGATGAACTCCGGGTAGATCGTCAGCCGTTCGCGCAGCTCGAAGCCGGCCTCCGCGGTACGGGCGGCGAGCTCCTCGATGTGCGGCCACGGGCGCTCCGGGTTGACGTGATCGGGCGTCAGCGGCGAGACCCCGCCCCAGTCGTCGATGCCCGCGCCGATCAGCAGCGCGTACTCGGCGTCCACCAGGTTCGGCGGGGCCTGGATCCGCGCGGACGGGCCGAGGATGTGCCGCGCCACGGCGATGGCCGCGGCCAGCTCCTCCAGCTCCGCGTCCGGCATCCCGCGCATCGCCGTGTCCGGCTTGGCCCGGAAGTTCTGCACGATGACTTCCTGGATGCCGTGGTAGGCACGGTCCGTCCTGCGCAGCGCGAACAGCGAGTCGGCCCGCTCCTCGTACGACTCGCCGATGCCGATCAGGATGCCGGTGGTGAACGGGACGTTGGACCGGCCCGCGTCCTCCAGCACGCGCAGCCGTACGGCCGGCTCCTTGTCCGGGGAGCCGTGGTGCGGGCCGCCGGGCTCGGACCAGAGGCGGGTGGCCGTCGTCTCCAGCATCATGCCCATGGAGGGGGCGACGGGCTTGAGCCGCTGGAGGTCCGTCCAGGACATCACTCCCGGGTTGAGATGCGGGAGGAGGCCGGTCTCCTCCAGGACCCGGATCGCCATGGCGCGGACGTACGACAGTGTGTCGTCGTAGCCGTGCGCCTCCAGCCACTCCTGCGCCTCCGGCCAGCGCTCCTCCGGGCGGTCGCCGAGCGTGAACAGCGCTTCCTTGCAGCCCGCCTCGGCGCCCTTGCGTGCGATGTCCAGCACCTCGTCCGGGGACAGGAACATGCCGTGGCCCTCGCGGCGCAGCTTGCCGGGGACCGTCACGAAGGTGCAGTAGTGGCACTTGTCGCGGCAGAGGCGGGTGAGCGGGATGAACACCTTGCGGGAGTACGTGACGACGCCCGGCCGGCCGGCCGCCTCCAGGCCCGCGTCCCGGACGCGGGCGGCCGACGCGCGCAGGTCGTCCAGGTCCGTGCCCCTGGCCTGGAGGAGGACGGCGGCCTCGGCGGTGTCGAGCGTCACCCCGTCCCTGGCCCGGCGGAGGGCCCGGCGCATGGCGGTCGCGGTGGGGGCTCCGGCCGGGGTTCCGGTGGGGGCCGGGATGGCGGCCGGGGTGGGGGTGGCGGTGGGGGTTGCCTGGTGCTCGGGTCCCTGCGCGCTCGTCGTCATCCTGCGAGCGTATGCGGACCGGGATTTCGGGTGCCGTGGTGGGTCTCGGGGTGTCTTCTTCCGGCACCGCGGTGAGCTGCCCGGTGCTCGGGGCCGTAGCCGTAACTCTCCGGTCAGGTCGGTACGTTCACCGTGCCGACAGGGGTGGCGGCCGTCCGGGTGCCGGGGCCGGGCCCTCCGGAGGGGGGGTCCTCCACCGCATATTTACGGCNNTGTTCCGGACCCCCCTCCTGCGGTCCCGACCCCTCCTGTCCGTCCTCCGGCTGTCGGGTGCGTCGTGGTGTTCGGCTTCCGTTCCGGGGCGTGTCAGAGGTACTGGGCGTACGCGTCCAGGGTTCGGAGGACCTCCGGTTCCGGGGCGGAGGGGAGTTGGAGGACCACCTCGTCCAGGCCCAGCTCGCCGAAGTGCTCCAGCTTGCCCCGGGACGGGTTCACTCCGTACGGGACCACGTGCAGCGCCGACGGGTCGCGGCCCGCTTCCGACCAGGCGGTACGGAGCCGGGGCAGGGCCTCGGTCAGGCCGCCGCCGCCGAGCGGCAGCCAGCCGTCCGCGTGTTCGGCGATGCGGGCGAACAGCCGGGGGCCCGGGCCGCCGCCGACCAGGGTGCGCGGGCGGCCGCCGCCGACCGGCTTCGGGTGGGCGTGGCTCGCGCTCACCGAGGCGTACTTGCCGTCGTGGGCCGTCGGCTCGTCGGCCCAGAGGGCGGCCATCACGGCGAGCCGGTCGTAGGTCGACGCGCGCCGGTTC
Source organism: Streptomyces sp. (assembly GCA_003519485.1). Lineage (GTDB taxonomy): Bacteria > Actinomycetota > Actinomycetes > Streptomycetales > Streptomycetaceae > Streptomyces. Next base: position 14,055 of record DOWQ01000116.1, read on the forward strand.
GCCCAGTCGACGCCGTGGTCGGCCGCCTCCTCCTTGTTCCAGCCGAAGCCGACGCCGAGCGTGAACCTGCCGCCGGAGAGGAAGTCCAGCGTGGCGGCCTGCTTGGCGAGGTCGATCGGGTCGTGCTGGGCGACGAGCGTGATGCCCGTGCCGAGGCCGATCCGCTCGGTGACGGCCGCGGCCTGGCCGAGCGCGACGAACGGGTCGAGGGTGCGGCAGTACTCGCGCGGCAGCGGGTCGCCGGAAGGGTGCGGAGTCTCGCGACTCACCGGGATATGGGTGTGCTCGGGCAGGTACAGCCCGGCGAAACCGCGCCGTTCGAGCTCCACTGCCAGCCGTACCGGACTGATCGACTCGTCGGTCAGGAAGATCGTGGTCGCGATTCGCACAGGCACCTCCGGGTGAGGGATGAGGCGGTAATTCTCCCACCCGTCCTGCCCCCGTTGCCTTTTACCGGCAGAGTGGCGATCCTCGACACTGCGGGAGGTCCCATGGACAGGCGCGGGCTGATCGTGACGGGCGGGGCCGCCGCCCTCACGCTGACGGGAGCGAAATTCGCGGGTGCCCGGGAGCGGGGTGAGGAGACCCGGGTGGTGCGCGGGCGGCTGTCAGTCGGGGCGCCCGACTACGTCTACGTCCCGGTGCACGTGCCCGGGGGCGTACGGGAGATCGCCGTCTCCTACTCCTACGACCGGCCCGCCGTGCCCGCCGGGACCCGGGGCAACGCCCTGGACCTCGGCGTGTTCGACGAGCGCGGCACCGGCGCGGACGGTTTCCGGGGCTGGTCCGGCGGTTTCCGTACGGAGTTCGCCATCAGCGCCGAGCGGGCCACGCCCGGGTATCTGCCCGGCCCCGTCCGCGCGGGCACCTGGCACGTGGTGCTCGCCCCGTACACCGTCGCCCCGCAGGGGCTGGCGTACGAGGTCACGGTCACCCTGCGGTACGGGCCCGAAGGCGTGACGCCCGAACCGGTGTATCCACCGCGGCGGGCCCGCGGCCGGGGGCGGGCCTGGTACCGGGGCGACTGCCATCTGCACACCGTGCACTCGGACGGCGCGCGCACCCCGGCCGAGGTGGCCGCGGCGGCGCGGGCCGCCGGGCTCGACTTCATCACGACCACCGAGCACAACACCTCCTCCGGGCACGGCGCCTGGGAGGGACTGTGGGGCGACGACCTGCTGGTGATGCCCGGCGAGGAGGTCACCACCCGGAACGGGCACGTGCTGGCCCTCGGCCTCGAACCCGGCGTCTTCGTCGACTGGCGCTACCGGGCCCGGGACGACGTCTTCGGCCGGTGGGCCCGGAAGATCCGGCGGTCCGGCGGGCTCGTCGTGCCCGCGCATCCGCACGCCACCTGCGTCGGCTGCAACTGGAAGTTCGGATTCCAGGAGGCGGACGCGGTCGAGGTCTGGAACGGCCCCTACACGCCCGACGACGAGGTCGCGATCGCCGAGTGGGACAACACCCTCGTCGCGGCCGTCCGCGGCTCCGGCCGCTGGCTGCCCGCGATGGGCAACAGCGACGCCCACCGGGAGGGCCAGGACGTCGGGCTGCCGCAGACCGTGGTGCACGCCGACGAGCTGTCGCGGGACGCCGTCCTGGCCGGCATCCAGGCCGGGCGCAGCTGGCTCGCCGAGTCGTCCGGGGTCCGCCTGTCCTTCGCGGCCACCGACGGCCGGGGGCGGCACGCGGGCATCGGCGG
>DOWQ01000115.1:0-195 GCA_003519485.1 Streptomyces sp.
TACGTGCTGGCCGCCCGGCTCGAACAGGTCGCGGCCGCCGCGAGCTCCCGGCTCCAGCGGATGTCCGCCGGCCGCTACACCCTCGTCCACTCCGACGCCCGTGCCTCCGGCCGGGGCCGCTCCGGGCTCGGCCTGCATGTGATCGACTCGTGGACCGGCAGCGAGCGCGACACCGCCACCCTCTCCGGCGGCGAG
>DOWQ01000115.1:206-12104 GCA_003519485.1 Streptomyces sp.
ACGAGGGCTTCGGCAGCCTCGACGAGGAGACCCTCGACGAGGTGCTCGACGTCCTCGACTCGCTGCGCGAGCGGGACCGCGCGGTGGGCATCGTCAGCCACGTCGCGGACCTCCGCCGCCGGATACCGGCACAGCTGGAGGTGACGAAGGACCGCACGGGCTCGACGATCCGGCACCGCGCACACGGCACGGCCGGCTGAGCCCGCGCGCCCGCAGGCCGCCCGGCCCGGGCAGGCAGTCGCCCCGGTCTCCGGTTCAGATCCGCCAGGAACGGATGAGGCCGGCGGCACCGTAGACCGTGGACTCCGCCGACCGGAGATTCTTGACGAGCTCGATCAGGGCTCCGTAGGGCGGGTCGATGCCCTCGTGCGAGGCGTGCATGTACGCGACGGCCGTGCCGCACGCGAACAGCGCGTTCCGGGACGGCAGCGGCTTGAGCTGGACGATGGTGTCCAGCAGCGCGGCGGCGCGCCAAGCGGCATCGGCGTGCTCGCCGAGCCGCGGGGTGTTGACCCGGTGGCGGGCGACGGCCGCCGCGAGCGCGGAGTAGTCGTCGACGCCCGGGTCGGTCGGCAGGATCTCGTTCTGGCGCGCCAGCAGCCAGCGGATATCGATGAGGAGGTCCACGTCTCAGGCGGCTCCCCGTCGGCTGCCACGGTCCGCCGGCGCATCGTCGGGGAAGGCCGCGTCGAAGGCGTCGGCATTGTCCACGACGAACGACCGGAAGATCTGCGTGGCCTCGGCCATGGCGCGGCGCTGGGCCAGGTCATCGGTGACGGCCTCGCGCACCAGGGTCTTGAGCGTGACGCCGCGTTCTCTCGCGGCTTCGCGGAGCTGGGAGAGCTCCTCGTCGCTGAAGTCAATGTTGAGGGCGGGCATGCCCTACACCGTACTGTGCGGGTACCGCATTGCACAGACGCACAGGTCAACGCGGTGGTGAGCAGGTACCGGCCGAGGCCCGGCGCGCGCTCCCCCCGACGCTCGGCGAACCGGCGAACCGCGAACCGGCGCCCCGGACCGCTGTCTCCGGTCCGGGGCGCCGTCTGTGCGCCGTCTGTGCGTCAGGTGTGCGAGGCCGCACCCGTAGCCGCGCAGAGTACGGGGTGCCGTGAAGCAGCCGCCCGGGAAAGTCAGAGCCGGGCGAGCTCCTCCTCGAGGTCGTCCAGGCCCAGCGAGCCCAGCGACAGGGCCGCCATGTGCCACTGCTTCGGGTCGAAGGCGTCACCGTGCGCCGCGCGGGCCGCCGCCCGTCCCCGCAGCCAGGCCCGCTCGCCCAGCTTGTAGCCGATGGCCTGGGCCGGCATCCCGAGGTAGCGGATGACCTCGCTCTGCACGAAGTCCGCGGGCCGGCCGCTGTGCAGGTTGAAGAACTCCTCGCCCAGCTCCGGCGTCCAGCGCTCGCCGGGGTGGAAGGGCGAGTCGGCCGGGATCTCCAGCTCCAGGTGCATGCCGATGTCGATGATGACGCGCAGCGCGCGCATCATCTGTGCGTCGAGATAACCGATCCTGCGCTCCGCGTCGCCGAGGAAGCCCAGCTCGTCCATGAGCCGTTCCGCGTAGAGCGCCCAGCCCTCGGCGTTGGCGCTGACCATGCCGACGGTGGCCTGGTAGCGGGACAGCCGGTCCGCGACGTGCGTCCACTGCGCGAGCTGCAGATGATGGCCGGGCACACCCTCGTGGTACCAGGTGGAGACCAGGTCGTAGACGGGGAAGCGGGTCTCGTCCATCGGGGGCAGCCAGGTCCGGCCGGGGCGGGAGAAGTCCTGGGACGGCTGGGTGTAGTACGGCGCGGCGGCGCTGCCGGGCGGGGCGATCCGGGACTCCACCTTCTTGACCCGCTCCGCGAGGTCGAAGTGCGTGCCGTCCAGCGCCTCGATCGCCTCGTCCATCAGCTGCTGGAGCCAGACCCGGGTCTCCTCCACGCCCTCGATGTGCGCACCGTGCTCGTCCAGGTGCGCGATCGCCTCCCAGGGGGTCGCCGCGCCGGGCAGGATCTTCTCCGCCTCGGTGCGCATCTCGCCGTACAGCCGGTGGAATTCGGACCAGCCGTAGGCGTACGCCTCGTCGAGGTCGAGGTCGGTGCCGTTGAAGTAGCGGGACCAGCGGGCGTACCGCTCGCGGCCCACGATCTCCGGGGCGCCCTCGACCGCCGGGGCGTAGGTGTGCCGCAGCCAGTCGCGCAGGTCCTCGAAGGCGCCGGTGGCGACGGCGGCCGCGGTGTCCAGGTCGCTGCGCAGCTCCGGCGGGCCGTCCGCGGTGAACTGGGCGAACCAGCTGCGGTCGGTGCCGACCCACTCGTCGAGCTGGCCGATGACGGTGGTGACCTGGCGCGGCCCGGCCGGGAGCTTGCGGGCGAGCCCCTCGGTGAGCGAGGCGCGGTAGCCGTCCAGCGCGGCGGGGATGGCGCGCAGCCGCTCGGCGATCGCGGCCCAGTCCGCGACCGTTCCGGTCGGGGTGACGGTGAGGACGCCGCGGATCGCGTGCACCGGGGAGTTTATGTTGCTGACCGCGCGCAGGCCCTCGTCGGCGTCGTGCACGGCGAGTTCGGCGGTCAGGCGCTCCCGCAGCAGCCGCGCGCAGCGGCGCTCCGCCTCGTCGTCCGCGCCGGGCCGGGCCTCCGCCTCGGCCAGCCTGTCGAGCGTCGTACGGGCCAGACCGGCGACGGCCTCCGCTCCGGCGGGGGAGAGGTCCGGCAGCCGGCCGGAGCTCTCGGGGACACCCAGATAGGTGCCGGTGATCGGGTCGAGTTCGATGAGGGCGTCGACGTACGCATCGGCGACCTGACGGGGCAGCGGGCTGCTGGTGGTATCGGACATGCGGCCATCCTCGTACGAGAGGGACCGTCGCGTCATCACCATCCTCCGCCATGATCCTGACGATGCCCGCGGTGCGGCGGAGCCCGGACCGCGGAGGCGGTCAGGCGGGCGGCAGCAGCGGCCCGCACTCCCACTGCTGGAAGATCAGCCGGGTCTCGACCCGGGCCACCTCCTTGCGCGAGGTGAACTCGTCCAGCACCAGCCGCTGGAGGTCCGCCGTGTCCGCGACCGCGACCTGCACCAGATAGTCGTCCGGCCCGGTCAGATGGAACAGCGCCCGCGACTCGGGCAGCGACCGGATGCGGTCGACGAACGGCCCGATCAGCTCGCGCCGGTGCGGCCGTACCTGCACCAGCAGCAGCGCCTCCAGCCCGCGCCCGAGTTTGGCCGGATCGAGCCGCAGCTCATTGCCGAGGATCACCCCGGAGCGGCGCAGCCGCGCCACCCGGTCCAGACAGGTCGAGGGCGCGACCCCCACCTCGGCCGCGAGATCGCGGTAGGTGGTCCGGGCGTCGTTCTGCAGGAGCCGCAGAATATGGAGATCCACCGGATCGAGAGCCACTGAATCGGACATCGGCCGAACGTAACACGGGGCCGGACCGCTACGGCCCGGTAGGTGTTCAGTATCTCTTCCATGGAGACACCCCCGGAACACACCCAGTCCGTCCGCCGGTCCCTGTCCACCGAAGCCGTGCACGCCGGCCGCGAAGACCTCGCGGACCTCGGCCTGCACGCGCCGCCGCTCGACCTGTCCACCACCTATCCGTCGTACGACAGCCGGGGCGAGGCCGCCCGCATCGACGCCTTCGCCACCACGGGCGCGCAGCCCGAGGGGCCCCCGGTCTACGCCCGCCTCGACAACCCGACGACGGCCCGCTTCGAGACCGCGCTCGCCCGGCTGGAGGGCGCCGAGAGCGCCGTCGCCTTCGCCAGCGGCATGGCGGCCCTGACCGCCTGCCTGCTGGTGCGCAACAGCATGGGCCTGCGCCATGTCGTCGCGGTCCGGCCGCTGTACGGATGCAGCGACCACCTGCTCACCGCCGGGCTGCTCGGCAACGAGGTCACCTGGGTGGAGCCGGCCGGCATCGCCGACGCCATCCGCCCGGACACCGGCCTCGTCATGGTCGAGTCGCCGGCCAACCCGACGCTCGCCGAGCTGGACCTGGCCGCCGTGGCGTACGCCTGCGGCGAGGTGCCGCTGCTCGTGGACAACACCTTCGCGACCCCGGTCCTCCAGCGCCCCGTCGAGCACGGCGCCCGGATCGTGCTGCACAGCGCCACCAAGTACCTGGGCGGGCACGGCGACGTCCTCGGCGGCGTGGTGGCCTGCGACGAGGCGTTCGCCCGTAAGCTCCGGCAGGTCCGCTTCGCCACCGGCGGAGTGCTCCACCCGCTGGCCGGATATCTGCTGCTGCGCGGCCTGTCCACGCTTCCCGTGCGGGTACGGGCCGCGTCTGCGACCGCCGCGCAGCTGGCGGAACGGCTCGCCGGTGACCCGCGCGTGGAGCGCGTCCATTACCCGAAGCTGGGCGGCGCGATGGTGGCCTTCGAGGTGTGCGGCGACCCGCACGAGGTGATCGCCGCGGTGCGGCTGATCACCCCGGCGGTCAGCCTCGGCAGTGTTGACACCCTGATCCAGCACCCCGGGTCCATCAGCCACCGCATCGTCGGCGAGGACGACCGGCACGCGGCGGGNNGACCTCGACCGGGCCCTCAGCGCTCCGCGGACCGGCTCGGCCCCGCGGCCTCGTACGGCTGCGGCTGCGGGTGCGGCGGCAGCGAACGGGGCTGCGGCCGGGAGAGAGTAACCGGGGGCGACGGCGTCCGGGCGAGCCGGGCGGTGAGGACGAGCGTTCCCTCCTCCACCTGGTAGTCCAGCGGCAGTCCCAGGCGGCGCATGGCCGCCACCATGCCGGTGTTGTGCGCCTGCGTGACGGCGTAGACGCTCTCGCAGCCCGCTTCGGCGGCGAGGGCGGCGAGCCGTCGCAGCAGCTCCACTCCGATGCCGCGGCGCTGCCAGGCGTCCTCGACGAGCAGCGCCACCTCGGTCTCGTCGCCGTCCCACAGCAGGTGGCCGAGCGCCACGAGCCGGCCGGACGCCGTCTGCACGGCGAGCGTCCGGCCGAAGCGCGGGCTGAGCAGGTGGTCGAGATAGCGGTCGGCGTCGAGCACCGGGCCGTGGTAGCGCAGCCGCAGCGTGCCGGGGGTGCAGCGGTCGTGCATCTCGCGGGCGGCCGCCAGGTCACCGGTGTCCGCCCGCCGCACGGTGATCTCGTTCCCCTCCGGCAGCGTCCACACCTCCCGGCTGCGCGGCACGCGCGGCCCGAGCCGGGCGTCCAGCTCGACCAGCGCGCGGGCGCGCGCGAACTCGGTGGGCGTGAACGGCAGGAACGGGCGCTCCACGGTGATGGTGCCCCCCGACGGGTCGCGCAGCCGCATCACCGTCTCCTCCAGGACGCCCTCGTCCGGTACGTCCCCGGCGGGCGGACGGCCGCCGATCGGGTCGTGGCCCGGATACGAGTGGATCGTGCAGCGCCCCAGCAGCTCGCGCAGGGCGAGCGGGAGTTCGGCCGCGTCCAGGGCGGTGCGGGTGGCGAGGTTGAACACCCGGGTGGGGGTGTCGACGAGGTCGTGGGCGTCGGCGCGTTCCGTCCATACGCGGCTGCCGCCGGCCGCGGTGATCTCCTGGTTGAGCTCGTCGGCCGACAGCTGCGCGGGCGCGCGCAGCAGGAACTCGTCGACCGTGCCCTCGGACAGCGGATGGGTCTGCAGGGCCAGGATGTCCACCTTGCGGCCGGCCAGCGCGGTGCACAGCGCGGCGAGGCTGCCCGGTGCGTCCCGTACGGTCGTCCGCATCCGCCACAGCGTGGTGCCGGCCGGCTCCGGTTCGTCCTCGCGGCCCCGGGGGCCGCCCGTATCGGCCTTGGGGGGAGAGTGGCCGTGGCGGTGCGACCACCAGCTGTGGAATCCGGCGGTGGCGGCCAGGGCGACCGCCGACGCGATGAGGAGGACCGGGCCGTCCGGGCCGTGGACGACCATGTTCGCGATCGCGTCGGCGACCGCGACGGCGGTGAACAGTGCTGCCAGCTCGATGAGATCCCGCCGCCAGTGATGAGTGCGGCGGGTGGTCTTCGGCGTCGCATCAGTCATGGAAACCACCCTGCCGGACGGGTGTTGCGTGATCACGAACGTCTTGTGACGAGGGAGTTAAGGCAGCTTCTGGGGGATCACATACCGATAGTGGCCGAAAGTCGCTGATGGTCCGGAGCGCCCGTATCTTCCCGTTCCCGCTGCCGCCCCGCGCCGTTCCACGCCGTTCCCGTCCCCGCTCTCTCACGGGCCCGGGTTGTGTCCGCCGGAGCGGCGAATGAGGACCGCGGCCCCGCCCGGCGTACGCGGGTACGCCGTGACGGGGCCGTGGCCGGTTGCCGCCTCATCGCCTCCGCTACTGGCCGACGCGGCCCGGCTGGAGCACCTTGGTGAACAGCACCGTGCCGCCCTCCTCCAGGAGCCGCACCGTCAGCTCACCGCTGTCCCCGTCGATGTCCACCTCGCCGTAGTACTGGCCGCCGTCCAGCGGGGAGACATTGGCGCGGTCCGGGGCGCTCACGAACACCTGCTCGGGGCCGAAGGTGCCGTCCAGCTTCAGCGCGGGGAAGCCGCCCGCGTTGAGCGGCCCCGAGACGAACTCCCAGAACGGCTCGAAGTCCGTGAAGGCCGCCCTGGACGGGTCGTAGTGCTGCGCGGAGGTGTAGTGCACGTCCGCCGTCAGCCACAGCGTGCCCGTGATCCGGCGGTGCTTGATGTGCCGCAGGATCTCCGCGATCTGCAGCTCCCGCCCCAGCGGCGCGCCCGGGTCGCCCTGTGCGACCGCTTCGGAGTGGGAGCCGTCCCGCACGATCAGCCCGAGCGGCATGTCCGAGGCGATGACCTTCCATACCGCGCGGGACCGTGACAGCTCCCGCTTGAGCCAGGCCAGCTGCTCGGCGCCGAGGATGCCCTGCTCGTCCTCGGGTGCGGTGTTGGGCGAGTTGGCGTTGCGGTACGTCCGCATGTCGAGCACGAACACGTCCAGCAGCGGGCCGTGCCGCACCACCCGGTGCATCCGGCCGTCGCCGCCCGGGCGCAGTGTCGAGACCGGGAAGTACTCCGAGAACGCCCGCCGCGAGCGGCCGGCGAGGACGTCCACGCTCTTCTCCGTGTAGCGGTCGTCGTCCAGGATCTCGCCCGGATACCAGTTGTTGACGACCTCGTGGTCGTCCCACTGCACGATGCCCGGCACCTGCGCGTTGAAGCGGCGGAGGTTCTCCGCCAGCAGGTTGTAGCGGAAGGCGCCGCGGAACTCGGCGAGGGTCTCGGCGACCTTGGACTTCTCCTCGGTGGTCACATTCCGCCAGACCCGGCCGTCAGGAAGTGTCACGCTCGGCGCGATCGGCCCGTCCGCGTAGATGGTGTCGCCGCTGCAGAGGAAGAAGTCCGGGTCCCTGCGGCGCATCTCGTCGAAGATCGGGAAACCGCCGCGGTCGGGGTTGATGCCCCAGCCCTGGCCGGCCAGGTCGCCCGACCACAGGAACCGTGCGCCGTCCCGCCGCCCGGCCGGGGCGGTACGGAAGGTGCCGTACACCGGCCGGCCGGTGCGTCGCGGGTCGTCCGGGTCACAGAGCAGCACCCGGTAGTGCACCTGCTCGCCGGGCGGCAGCCCGTGCAGCGGGGTCGTGCCGGTGAAGTCGGTGCCCGGCCCCAGCAGCGGGCCCGCCTGGCGGCGGACGGCGCGGAAGGACTCCGTCGCGGAGGTCTCGACGACCATCCGGGCCGGCCGGTCCGACCGCACCCACACCAGCCCGGAGGAGGCCGTCACATCGCCGGTCTGCACGCCCCAGCGGGCGGCGGGCCGGCCCGACAGCGCCAGTGAGGGCGCCGCGGCCCCCGGCAGTACGACGGGCAGCGCGATCGCCGCCGACGCCGCCGCGCCACCCCGCAGTACCGATCTCCGTCCGACCGCTCGCTGTCCGACCGCTCTGCCGGATCCCTGCGCCATGTGGAGCCTCCTGTCGCTCGTGTCGCCCCGCGGGCCGCGGTGCCGCACCCCACTGCTACCGGCAGCAGGTGCCACCCACCCGAACGGACAGTGAACAGCCCCGGGGCGGCCGGCGGAAGGACGCGCGGCCGCCCCGGTTCGCGCGACGTGGGCGGGACGGGTCGGGGACCGGGGCGGTGGCCGGTGTCGGTGGCGCGCCGGAGAGCTCGCCGGGCCCCGGCCGGAGGCGGGCGTCAGCGGCTGCCGTCGAGCAGTACGCGGGCGACCAGTGCCGGGTCGTCGCTCATCGGGACATGGCCGCAGCCGGGCAGCCGGACCAGCCGCGCCTTCGGGATGGCGGACTTCGCGCGGACGCCCTGCCGGGGGATCAGCAGCCGGTCGCGGGATCCCCAGGCGATGGTGACGGGCATGTCGGGCAGGTCGTCGGTGAACAGCGCGTCGCGGCCCGCCGCGAGGGTGCTGCCGAAGCCGGTGGCGTCACGCAGCGCACGGGTCTCGGCGACGGCGGCCCCCGGCGAACGCCGCCCCGGCCGGGCGTAGATGGTGCTGACGAGCGCCGCGCGGCCCGGGGTCGTACGGGACAGCAGTTCGACGGCGGACAGCGGCAGCGCCTTGGCGCCCGCCCGCATGCCGCGCAGCACACCGAAGGCGTAGCGGCGCTCGGCCTCGGTCCAGAACCCGGCGGGGGAGAGGGCGGTCACGGACCGTACGAGCTTCTCACGGCCCATCGCCAGGGCCGCCAGGCCGCCGAGCGAGTTGCCCGCCGCGTGCGGCTGTTCGATCCCCAGTTCGGCGAGAAAGGCGGCGAGCACCGGCACCATCCCCGGCAGGCCCGGCGGGAGGCCGCCGGGCAGCGCGGGGGAGCGGCCGAAGCCGGGGAGGTCGACGGCGATGACATCGCGTTCGGTCGCCAGGATGTCCAGCACCGGCTCCCACGCCTGCCAGTGGTGGCCGATGCCGTGGAGCAGCAGCAGGGGTGCGCCGCCGCCGCGCCGTTCGTACTCGACGGAGACCGGGTGCGCGCCGGACGCGGTGGTGAGGGTGAAGGACAGCGCGGAGGGCATGACGGGCTCCTCGTCATTGGGGCGGACGGCGATGAGACATGGTGCCAGCAAGAATTACCGTCCAGTAGCCACGACTACAAGGGCCCGGTGCGGCCTACCGGATCAGGGGGTCGTCGGCTGCCGCGCGCGGAGAGCGGCCGGAGTGGCCGGGATCGGCAGGGATCGGCCGGGTGGGCCGGAGGTGGTCCGGGACACGTCGCTCACGGCTGGACAGTGGTCCGGCTCGTCCGCTGAGATGATCCGGTGGCCACCGACAGCACGACCGAGTTCTTCGAACAGCAGCGCCCTCTTCTCACCGGGGTCGCCTACCGGATGCTGGGGCGGGCGGCGGACGCCGAGGACGTCGTCCAGGACGCGTGGCTGCGCTGGTCCGCCGCCGACCGCGCGGACGTCCGCGAGCCGCGCGCCTACCTCGTACGGATCACCACCCGGCTCGCCATCGACCGGCTCCGCCACCTGCGGTCGCGGCGCGAGGCGTACGTCGGCCCGTGGCTGCCCGAGCCGGTCGCCACCGACTTCGCGGATACCGTGCCGGACGCCGCGGAACGGGCCGTGCTCGCCGAGTCGGTGTCCTTCGCCGTGCTCGTCGTCCTGGAGTCCCTGTCGCCGCTGGAGCGCGCGGTGTTCGTGCTCCGGGAGGCGTTCGGCTTCCCGTACGGCGAGATCGCGGCCGTACTGGACCGCGCTGAGCCCGCCGTCCGGCAGCTCGCCGGCCGGGCGCGCCGCCATGTCGAGGAGCGCAAGCCCCGGTTCCGGGCCGACCCGGCCGAGCAGCGGCGGCTCACCGAGCGGTTCCTCGCCGCGGCGTCGGACGGGGATCTCGGCGGTCTGCTGGAGATGCTCGCGCCGGACGCCCGGCTGGTCGGCGACAGCGGCGGCAAGGCCAAGGCGCCGCTGCGGGTCCTGGACACCCCGGACAAGGTCGGCCGCTTCCTCGCCGCCGTCGCCGGGCAGCCCGTTCCCGGACTGGAGATCCACGTCCGCGAGATCAACGGCGCGCCGGCCCTGCTGATGCTGTCGGAGGGGCAGCCGGACTCCGTGTTCTCGCTCGACATCACGGCGGACGGCCGGATCGCCTGCGTCTACATCCAGCGGAACCCCGACAAGCTCGGCGCTCTGCGGGAGTAGCGGGGGATCCGAGAGCCCGTCAGGGTCGGGCCCCGTCGGCCGGCGCCGAGTCAGGGCGGGGTGAAGCCGAGGCGGGGCCCCGGTCCGGCAGAGCTCAGAGCCCGCCCCCGACCCGGAGCACCGCCCCTGTCGTGTAGGAGGCGTCCGGGGAGAGCAGCCAGGCGACCGCGCCCGCGATCTCGCCGGGCTCGCCAGGGCGGCGCATCGGCACCCGGTCCCGGTTGCGCCACGGCCGCTCCGCGTCGCCCATCGAGGCGTGGATATCAGTGAGGATCATGCCGGGCTGTACGGAGTTGACCCGGATTCCCTCCTCCGCCAGCTCCTTCGACAGACCGGTCGTCATCGCGTCGACAGCCGCCTTGCTCGCGGCGTAGTGGACGTACTCGCCGGGGCTGCCGGTCGTCGCCGCGCAGGAGGAGATGTTCACGATCGCACCGCCTCGGCCGCCGTGCCGCGTCGACATCTCGCGCACCGCGCGGCGCGCGCACAGCAGGGCGCCCGTCACATTCACGTCCACGACCCGTCGCATCACCTTCGGGTCGGTGTCGGCGAACCGGCCGATCGGGCCGGTGATGCCGGCGTTGTTGACGAGTCCGGTGACCGGCCCCAGCTGCTCGGCCACGGTGGCGAACAGCGAGTCGACCTGCTCGTCGACGCTGGTGTCGACCCGTACGGTCACGCACGCGGCACCGGCCGCCCGCACAGCGGCCGCCGTCTCGTCGGCCGCCTCCCGCGCCCGCTCGTAGCCGATCCCGATGGCATGGCCCGCGCCGGCGAGCCGTACGGCCACCGCTGCCCCGATGCCCCGGCTGCCGCCCGTGACCACGGTGACCTGCCCCATGTCCGTACCTCCGTAGCTGCTTGATCAGGAGGCTCCCACATCGTGGATTGGTCTTGACCAAGGGGGGGTGCAGTCCTATCGTCCAGGGATAGTCAGGAACCTTTAATAAACAAGGTCCCGAAAACATTTCCCCCGCGGGGGCGCGGCGAATACCGGAGGACAGGGTGGGGAGCACACAGCTCGAAGCGGTTCCGGAGCCGAAGTACTGGCATCTCAAGACCGTGCTCAGCGAGGCACTCGACTCGGAGTTCGCGGTGGGCGAGATCCTCCCCAACGAGCGTGAGCTCGCGGCCCGCTTCGGGGTCGCCCGGGCCACGCTGCGGCAGGCCCTCGAACAGCTGGAGCTCGAGGGCAGGCTGCAGCGCCGCCGCGGCGTGGGCACTACCGTCGCACCGCCCCGGACGGGCATCGCCGTCGGTGACGGCCGGCAGGACTGGCTGAGCTCGGGCGGGGACGACTGGACGCCGGTTGACTGCGTCGGGACCGTGCCGCCCGCCGGTGTGGCCCGGCAGCTGGACACCGAGCTGGACGAGCGGGTGCACATGGTCCGCCGCGCCCGCAGGAGCGACGGCCTGCCGATCGCCGCCGAACTGCTGTACGTACCGGCCGCCTCCGTACCGGGCCTCGCCGCCGTCGACACGCTGCCCGGTGCCGCGCGGGCCCGGGCCGTGCTGCGCGAGCTCTCCCAGCTCTCCCCGGAGGGCCGGGACCGGGCCGTCGAGCTCGGTTCGGCCCGCGCCGACGACGCCCGGCAGCTCGACCGGCTCCCGGGCGCGCCCGTGCTCGTCGTCACGACCCGCCACTTCACACAGGACCGTACGGTCGCCCTGTCCGTCGCCACCTACCGCGCGGACACCTGCCGCCTCACCTTCGGCGACAGCGGTGACGTGCGGTTCGGCGAGGACGAGGAGCGCCGCGCCTCCTAGCCCGTCCCGCTGTACGCGCGGGTGCGGGCAGCGGCTGGGCCCGCGGCGGCTCCCGCGGCCCCCGCCCGGCGGGGCCGTGCGGGTC
>DOWQ01000780.1 GCA_003519485.1 Streptomyces sp.
GTGCTGCGGCGGGCGTTGCGCGGGCGCCGCGGGAAGGGGGGCCCGGCATGAGCACCGACGCGCTCGGTCCCACGCCACGGGCCGCGAGTGGCGAGGAGCCGTCGGACGGCCGGGAGCGCGCGTCGGCGGGGCTCCGGTTCGCGGCGGCCCTCGAACTGGTGGGCGGGAGCTGTCACCACGTCGCGGATCCGGCCGCGGCCCGGGAGGTGGTGGCCGGGCTGTGCGGGGACGGCGCCGTGGTCGCCGACCGGGACGCACTGGTGGGTGAGGTGGCCGGTGGGCTCCGTACGGTCGGCGACCCCTGGGCTGCGGACGTGGGGCTGACGACCGCGCTGGCAGCCGTCGCCGAGACCGGATCGCTGGCGATGGTCTACGGCCGCGACCGGCCGCGGAGCAACTCGCTGGTGCCGCCGGTGCACATCGCGGTGGTGCCGGCGTCCCGGCTGGTGGACTCCTACGCCGACGCGATCGACCGGCTCGCGGCCGTCCGCCCCGTGCCCTCCGGGATGCAGCTGATCACCGGGCCCAGCAGCTCGGGGGACATCGAGATGGTGCAGGTGCGCGGCATGCACGGGCCGCTCGCGGTGCACGTCGTACTGGTCGCCGTGAGGTGGCCGTGCAGCCGCCGCGATCAGGGATAGAAGTGGGTCAGGGTCTCCGCGACGCAGGCCGGCTTGGCCGAGCCCGCCAGCTCGAAGGTGAAGGCCCGGCTCATCGCGACCCCGCCGCGCTTGACCGGTTCCACGGAGGTGACCGCCGCGTGGAGCCGGACCCGGCTGCCGACCGGGACCGGTGCCGGGAAGCGGACCTTGTTGACGCCGTAGTTGAGCGCCATGCCCACCCCCGAGACCTGGAGCAGCTCGGCGAACATGGGGATGCCCCAGCTCAGCACCATGTAGCCATGGGCGATGGTCCCGCCGTACGGGCCGAGGGCCGCCCGCTCGGGGTCCGTGTGGATCCACTGGTGGTCGCCGGAGACGGCGGCGAAGAGGTCGATGAGGTCCTGGGTGACCTCGCGCCAGCGGGAGGTGCCGAGGTCCCGGCCCGCCAGCGCCGAGATCTCCGGTATGCCGTGGGCCGTGACGGGCTCGCCCGGGGCGGGCTGGGCGGGCAGGGCGGCCGGGCGGCCGGTGGTGTCGGTCATGGTGGTCCCCCGATCAGGCCGGCACGGCCGCGGGTTGCCGCCGCGGTTGCCGCGGCTGGGCGTCACCGGCCTGCTCGTCGTAGTTCCGGCGGCGCAGCAGGAGCAGCATGCAGCCGAGGGTGAGCAGGACCTGGAACACCGCGTAGACGATCACGGCGGCGATGGAGCCGGACCGGTTCAGCAGGAACTGCCCGATGATCGGCGTGGTGCCGCCGAGCAGCGTGCCGCACAACTGGTAGCAGAGCGAGATGCCGGTGTAGCGCAGATGGGCCGGGAAGCGGCTGGCGAGCATGCCGGCCAGGGCCGCGTAGTAGAGGCAGTGCGGGATCGTGGCGACCGCGACGCCGGCCATGGCGAGGCCGTAGTTCTCGGTGCTGATGAGGACGAACATCAGCGGCATCAGCACCACTTCCGGCAGCAGCATGATGCAGACCGCGCGGGACAGGCTCTTCATCCTGGTGGCGAGGACGGCGCCGAAGGGCTGGACGATGACCTGCGTGATGTTCGCGACCAGCAGGATGGTGAGGAAGGAATTGCGGGTGAAGTCCAGGCTCGTGGTCGCCCAGGAGAGGGCGAAGGTGCTCTTGAAGTAGGTGGCCGACAGGCCGATGGTGCAGGCGCCGATGCCCAGGGCGATCAGGCCCGGATGGCTGCGCAGGATCTCCGTCAGCGGCATCTTCGAGACGCTCTTGGTCTTGATGATGTCCGCCATCGCCGGGGACTCGGTGACCTTCATCCGGACGAGGAGCCCGACGAAGACGAGGACGGCCGAGGCCAGGAACGGCACGCGCCAGCCCCAGCTGACGAACGCCTCGTTCGGCAGCTGGCTGATGGCCAGGAAGCTGATGGTGCTCAGCGTGTTGCCGACGGGCGAGCCCTGCTGGGCGAACGCCCCGTACAGGATGGACTTGCCCTTGGGCGCGTGCTCGGAGGCGATCAGCACCGAGCCGCCCCACTCGCCGCCGAGCCCGATGCCCTGCACCATCCGGATGAACACGAGCAGGATCGGGGCGGCCACGCCGATCGTCGCGTACCCGGGGAGCACGCCGATCAGGGTGGTGGAGATGCCCATCATCAGCAGCGTGATGACGAGTGTCTTCTTGCGGCCGAGCCGGTCGCCGAAGTGACCGAAGATGATCCCGCCGATCGGACGGGCCAGGAAGCCGACCCAGAACGTGGCGAAGGCGACGAGGGTGCCCACAGGGCCTTCGAGCTGGGGGAAGAAGACGTCGTCGAAGACCAGGGCCGCGGCGGTGCCGTAGATGTAGAAGTCGAACCACTCGATGGTCGAGCCGATGAAGGCTCCGAGACCCGCGCGTTTCGCGGTTCTGTTCTGCTCGCGTGCGGCGGACGCGGTCATGCGGCGGCTCCCGTGGGCAACTGAGATCAGGGGGGAGGGGAGGGCGCCGTCCCGGCGTATTCGCCTCCCACTGTGGTGGACGTAACCGTGCCAGCCGGAACCCAGACGGGTCCAATACTGAATCGCTGCCGCAGTGAGAGGCTTACCGTCTGGATCCCGTCGGTGGAGGTCATCACTCCACTTCAACGGGCCGTACACCGGCCGCCACGGCCGTTGTGCGGGCCCGTCTGCCGCGGTGCGGCCGGTCCCGTTCCCAGGGCAATGGGACACTTCGCGGGACCTGGACGGCGGGAGCGGGGTCCGGGCCACCATCGGCACCCCCGTCCGCGCTTACCTCACCACCGGCGCGGTCGGCCGAGGCCTGTGTGCTGCTCGCGGCCGCGACTGCGGTGGCACGACGACGATGGGCCCCACCGGGCTTCCCGCCGCCAGGGCTTCCTCCTCGTCTCTGTCAGCTACGCCGCGAAGCGCCTTCGGGCCAGACGACGTCCACGGGTAGGCCGGCATCGCGCGCGGCGAGTACGACGTCCGCGGTCCCGCCGCCCTTTCCTGAGGGCGGTTCCCCGTTCCAGACCGCGACGACCCGGTCCGCGCGCTCCAGCATGGCCTTGTTCGCCGCTTCGTACGCTTCCCGGCTCGCGGTTTCGTACGGCATGACGAGGACCTCTGCCGCTGCCTCGAGGAGCCGGTCGAAGACGGGGACATGGTCGGGCTTCACCTTCGCCTGCCGGTAGTCCCGGGAAGGGAGAACGACGATCAGACGGCCACCGACCTTGAGCAGTTCCTCGGCGAACAGACTGTCGGAACCGCGGGCGATGCAGGAGAGGCCGGTCAGCTCGCCGCCGGCGTGCCTGCTCAGCACCTCCCGGAGCTCGTCCCTTACGCGGCCGGTGCTGTCGCCCGTCAGGTCCCTGTGTCCGGTTGCCGCGATGGTCGTCACGCGTGTCTTCCTCTCAGCCAGCCAGCAGGGCGCGGATCCTGTCCCGGGCCTCCCGTACGGGCCGGGACGCGCCGTTGCCGACCGTATACGGGTACAGGTGACCCAGCTGCGTGCGGACCCGGCTGGACTGGGTGCGCTCGGCTGCGGCCACGGCGGCGTGGGTGTGGTCGACGGCCTGGGTGAGGTCTCCGGCGAGGTAGTGGCATTCGGCGAGACCGATCCAGTCCAGGGCGTGGCTGCGTCCTGCCTCCGGGCCGCGCCGGTCCAGGGCCTGCCGGATTTCGCCGGCCGCGGCTTCGGCGTGCGCGTTCGGGTTCTGGCGGGCGAGGTCCAGGAGCCGTCCGCCGGTGACTCCGGCGAGCTCGGCGTCGTCGAAGTAGGCGATCCAGTACGGCTCATCTGTCCCGTCCGATGCTTTGGCTGCGGCGAGGGCCTCGCATGCCTGGCCGGTCGCGCGGCGGAAGGCTGCGATGCGGCCCATCGCGGACAGTGCCCACGCCTCCCGGGTGTGGATCACGGCTCGAACTCTGTGGCCGGCCAGGGACCGGAACCCGTCCTGGGCGAGTCGTACGAGCTCGAGGGCGTCCTGCGGCCGGTCCCGGTAGAGCATCTGCCGGGCCATGCCGGCGAGCACATTCGCGCCGAACAGGGTGTCGGCACCGGCGTGTGCGGAACGGAGGGCGAGGCGGTAGTAGTCCTGCGCCCGCCGCTGCAGTCCGGAGTCCCATGCCATGGTGGCTGCGGTGCCGGCCAGCTGCGCCATGACGCCGTAGAGCCGTTGTTCGATGGCAGGTGTCTGGTGGTCGTCGAGAGCGTTCGCAACCTCGTTGAGCTGGCCGAGGACGGCCTTGCGTCGGAGTCCTCCGCCGTACTGGTGGTCCCAGCGGCGGAATGCCCTGGCGGTCTGTTCCAGCTCGTCGACGTCGCGTGAAACAGCCGGCTTGCCGAGAGCAGTCAATTCGGCCAGGGTGCCGGCGCCACTCCGGGACACCACCACGTCGGCCAACGCCAAGACGTCGGGCAACTCCGCCCCGACGAACCCGGTGAGGTGGTACCGGCCGGCCAGGTCGGCTGGCAGAGCCGCCACGTGCTGCCGCAGGTTCTCAGCGTTGGCAGGCCCACACTGGTGGATCACGTTCGCGTGGCCCAGCAGCCACGGCAGTGCGTCCCGGACGACATCGTTGATCTGCTGGGACCCCTGGGCCCCGCCAGTGACCACGGTCGGCAAATGCCGGTCGAAGCCGCGCAACTCCAGCGCCTGGACTGCCTGACCGGCCAGCACCTCCGGGCGGATCGGGTTGCCGGTGACGCCGCGGAGCGCACCGACTCCGGCAGGAGTGGCAGCGACGACTCCGACGACACCGCGATGCGCGTCGCCGAGCCGGCGAGCTTCCGATTGGCCAGGCCGAGGCGAACGGTCTGCTCGTGCAGCACGAGGGGGCGGCGGCACAGCCGGGCCGCCAGACCAGCTGGGACGGCAACGTACCCGCCCGTGGCAAGGACGACGTCCGGCCCGAAGTCGGCGACGATCTTCCTGGCCCGGGCTACGCCGAGCGGTACGCGGGCCATGTCTCGCACGTTGGCCGGGGACGCCATCTTGAGCGGATTGCTGGAGCGGCGGATCTTGCCGGTGACGACCGAAGCAAACGCGATGCCTTCGGCCGGAGCGACGCGGGCCTCAATGGATACGGAGCTCCCAGCGGCCCAAGGACGAGCCCTGCTGCACGTCGACGACACCGCCGCCACGGTCCGGTCGCCCATCGCCCCGCGGGCCCACAACGAGACGAGCAACGGCGGCACCGGCCGCGCCCACCGGGAGCCGCACGGTGGCCAAACTGGTCGCCGAGTAGTACCCCGGCATCCCGTCCATCCCCGTATACGTGGGGACGGACCGGCCGCCATCAACGGCGGCTCCTGACCGGACAGCTGCTCCCCGCATACGCGGGGATGGATCAGGACAGGTCCTGGCCCCCGGCGTCTTCCGCTGCTCCCCGCACGTGCGGAGACGGACCCCCGTCCCGCGTCAGCCCGCGACGCGCTCGAACACCGCCGCCAGGCCCTGACCGCCGCCGATGCACATCGTCTCCAGTCCGTAGCGCGCCTCCCGGCGCCGCATCTCGCGGGCCAGGGTCGCCAGGATGCGGCCGCCCGTGGCGCCCACCGGGTGGCCCAGGGAGATGCCCGAGCCGTTGACGTTGATCCGCTCGTGGTCCGCCTCGGCCAGCCCGAGCTCGCGGGTGCAGGCCAGCACCTGGGCGGCGAAGGCCTCGTTCAGCTCGATCAGGTCCAGATCCGCGAGCTCCAGCCCGGCACGGTCGAGCGCCGCGCGGGTGGCCGGGACCGGCCCGATGCCCATCGTCCCGGCCGGCACCCCGGCCTTCGCGAAGGACACCAGCCGCACCAGCGGGGTGAGCCCCAGCCGCTCGGCGGTCTCCGCGCTGGTCACCAGGCAGGCCGAGGCCGCGTCGTTCTGCCCACTGGCGTTGCCCGCGGTCACGGTGGACTCGGGGTCGGACGCGGCCGTCAGCGGCCGCAGCTTCGCCAGCTGCTCCGCCGTCGTCTCCGGCCGGGGGTGCTCGTCGGCGGAGACGAGCGTCTCGCCCTTCCGGGTGCGTACGGGGACGGGCACGATCTCCTCGTCGAAGAGCCCGGCGCCGATCGCCCGCCCGGCGCGCTGCTGGGAGCGCAGGGCCAGCGCGTCCTGGTCCGCCCGGCTGATGGCGTACTCCCGGCGGAGGTTCTCCGCCGTCTCGATCATGCCGCCGGGCACCGGGTGGTTGACGCCGCCGGCGGTGACCCGGCCGCGGGCGAGCGCGTCGTGCAGCTCCAGGCTCGGCGTCTTGATGCCCCACCGGCCGTCGTGGGTGTAGAAGGGGGCCGCGCTCATCACCTCGACGCCGCCGGCGACGACGACCTCGCTGAAGCCGGCCCGGATCTGCATGGCGGCGTCCAGTACCGCCTGGAGCCCGGAGCCGCAGCGGCGGTCGAGCTGCACCCCGGTCACGGACACCGGCAGCCCCGCGTCCAGGGCCGCCACCCGGCCGATCGCCGGGGCGTCGGAGGTCGGGTAGACATGGCCGAGGATCACCTCGTCCACCCGCTCCGGGTCGATCCCCGTACGGCGGACGACCTCCGCGATGACGTGCGCGGCGAGGCCGGCGGGGCGCAGGCCGGACAGGGCGCCGCCGAACCGGCCGATGGGCGTACGGAGCGGTTCACAGATGACGACATCGGGCTGACCGGACATGTCGTGGCCTTCCTGGGTGTGGGCGGAAACGTATCGCCTCGACCCTTCCACCGGGCGACTCGTCCGGTCCAATATCCGATCGGCCGCCGATTGAGACCTGGGAGCACTCAATCCCCGGTCCGCGACGGCGTCGGCAGCGCCTCCCGCGCCACCGCCAGCACGCTGCGCAGCGCGGCGGACGGGTTGTCCTTGCGCCAGGCCAGGGCCGACTGGAGCAGCACGGGCGGCCCGGCCAGCGGCCGGTGCACCAGTCCCGTCTGCTGGATGTGCAGGCAGGACGAGAGCGTGAGCGTGACGCCGACCCCCGCGGCCACCAGCGCCAGGATCGTGTACGAGTCGGGCGCCTCCTGGACGACCCGCGGGCGGAAGCCCGCCTCCTCGCAGACGTGGAAGGTGGTGTCACGCAGCGTCGACCCGGCGTTCGCCGGGAAGCTGACGAACGGCTCGCCGGCCAGGTCGCCGACCGAGATCCGCTCCCGCCCGGCCAGCGGGTGGTCCTGGGGCAGCGCGCACATCAGCTCCTCTTCGTCGATCGCCCGCGTCTCGACGCCGGGCTGGGACGCGGGGAGCCGTACGAAACCGAGGTCGAGGGAGCCGTCCGCGACCATCTGAAGGGCGACATTGGCGTACGTCTGCCCGTTCATCACGAGCTCGAGGCCGGGGTGCGAGGCGCGTACGGCCCTGGTCAGCAGCGGCAGGGTCGCGTGCGAGGAGGCGCCGGCGAAGCCGACGGTGACCCGCCCGTACTCGCCCTCGCCGGCCGCCTTGGCGACCCGTACGGCGATGTCGAGGTCGTCCAGCACGGTGCGGACGGGCTTGAGGAACGACTGCCCGGCGCTCGTGAGCCGGACGGAGCGGGTGTTGCGCTCGAACAACTGCACCCCCAGCTCCTTCTCCAGCTGGCGGATCTGCTGGCTCAGCGGCGGCTGGGCCATCTGGAGCCGCTTGGCCGCACGGCCGAAGTGCAGCTCCTCGGCCACCGCGATGAAGGAGGTCAGATAGCGCAGTTCCACAGCGGCTCCCGCTCTTATTCGAATCCGGTCTCAATGCGACCTTAATTTGGTATTGGACAGTAATCAATGCCTGCTGGCAGCGTGTGGGCCGTGGACAAGACCATGACGATGAAGGACGCGATCGCCTCCTTCGTGCACGACGGTGACACCGTCGCCCTCGAGGGCTTCACCCATCTCATCCCGACCGCCGCCGGGCACGAGATCATCCGGCAGGGCCGCAAGGACCTCACCGTGGTCCGGATGACGGCCGACATCGTGGTGGACCAGATGCTGGCGGGGGGCTGTGTCTCGACCCTGGTCTCCTCGTTCGTGGGCAACTCCTCGGCCGGCTCGCTGGGCGAGCTGCGGCGCCGGATCGAGCACGCGGACCCGGAGCCGCTCGCCTTCGAGGAGTACAGCCACTACGGCCTGATCTGCCGCTACCTCGCCGGAGCGCAGCGGCTCCCCTTCTACCCGCTGCGCTCCTACGCCGGCAGCGACCTGCCCTCGGTCAACCCGGCCATCCGCAAGGTGGCCTCGCCGTACCCCGGGCCGGACGGCCGTACCGAGGAGATCTACGTCGTACCGCCGGTCAACCCCGATGTCACGATCATCCACGCGCAGCGCGCCGACCGCGCCGGCAACACCCAGGTCTGGGGACTCACCGGCGTCCAGGCCGAGGCCGTCTACGCGGCGCGCAAGGCCGTCGTCGTCGTGGAGGAGATCGTCGAGGACGAGGTCGTGCGCTCCGACCCGAACCGTACGGTCATCCCCTCGCACGCGGTGCACGCCGTCGTCGCGTGCCCGCGCGGCGCCCACCCGTCCTTCGCCCAGGGCTACTACGACCGGGACAACGCCTTCTACCGCGCCTGGTCGCACATCAGCAAGGACCCGGCGCGGCTGCGGGAGTGGATGGCCGAGTGGGTGTACGGCACCGCCGACCACGCCGAGTACGTCGCCAAGCTCGGCGAGGAGTTCTGGTCCGGGCTGGCGGTCGGCGAAGCCATGAGCCTGCCGGTGAACTACGGACGGCGACTGTGAGCACCACAGGTCCGCAGGCCGCGCACCCCGACGGAGAGAGGGACATGACAACACCAGCCGCCGCCCCCGAGAACGCCTCGGAGACCACGGCCGGCACCGCCGTCCTCCCGGCCGTGACGTCCTCGGAGCTGCTCTCCGTCGTCGCCTCCCGCGAACTCGCCGCCAGGCGCACCGTCTTCGCCGGCATCGGCCTGCCCACCCTGGCCGCCTCGCTCGCCCATCTCACCGTGGCGCCCAGCATCGAGATCGTCTACGAGTCCGGTGTCTGCGGGGCCCACCCCTCGCAACTGCCCGAGACCATCGCCGACGCCGTGCTCATCACCGGCGCCGAGGCCGTACTGTCCATGGCCACCCTCTTCGGCTCGGTCCTCCAGGGCGGCCACATCGACGTAGGGTTCCTCGGCGCCGCCCAGATCGACCGCTGGGGCAACCTCAACTCCTCGGTCATCGGCGACTGGCAGCGGCCGAAGGTACGCCTTCCCGGGTCGGGCGGTGCCATGGAGGTGATGGCCAACTCCCGCGAGGTCTTCGTGGTGATGCGCCGTCACGATCCCCGCTCCTTCATGGACCGACTCGACTTCTGCACCTCGCCCGGCCCCGACCGCGCGCTCGCCGACGGCATCACCCCGCTCGGCGCGGGCGTCACCCGCGTCATCACCGACCTCGGCATCCTCGCCCGGTCCGGCGTCGGAGAGGAGCTGCGCCTCGTCGCGGTCCACCCCGGCGTCACCCCCGACGAGGTCCGCGCGGCCACCGGCTGGGACCTGGAGGTCGCCGACACCGTCGCCACCATCCCGCCACCCACCGCCGCCGAGCTGCGCCTCCTCCGCGAGGACGTCGACCCGGGCCGGGTCTACCTGCGCTGACCGCGCACGCACCGCTGTCGCACCGCACCGCTGTCGCACNNGTACGAGGAGAGGGGAAGACGTATGCGCATCAGAGTCGTCGGAGCCGGAGTCATGGGCCGGGGCATCGCCCAGTGGGCGGCCACCGCCGGACACACCGTGGAACTGGCCGACGCCCGGCAGGAGTCCGTCGACGAGGCGGTCGGCTTCATCGCCGGCATGCTCGGCCGCGCCGTGGAGAAGGGGCGCGTCGCCGCGGAGGACGCGGCGGCCGCCGTGGAACGACTGGTCCCGCTCGACTCGCCGCTGGCGCCCGGCGACGCGGTGGACCTCGTCATCGAGGCCGTACGCGAGGACCTCGCCGTCAAGACCGAGCTGTTCACCGGGCTGGAGAAGGTGCTGCCCGCGGCGGCGGTCTTCGCCACCAACACCTCGTCGCTGTCGGTCACCCGGATCGCGGCGGAGCTGGCGGAGCCCTCGCGGCTGGCCGGGCTGCACTTCTTCAACCCGGTGCCGCTGATGAGGATCGCCGAGGTCGTGCCCGGCGCGGCGACCCGCCCCGGCATCCCGGCCGCGCTCGTGGAACTCGTCGAGAGCAGCGGCCACCGCGCGGTCGTCGTCGCCGACACCCCGGGCTTTCTGGTCAACCACGCCGGTCGCGGGCTGATCACCGAGGCGCTGGCCCTGCTGGAGGAGGACGTCTGCGACCCGGCCGGCCTCGACCGGATCGCGCGGGACGTGCTCGGGCTGCGGATGGGCCCGTTCGAGCTCACCGACCTCACGGGACTCGACGTCACCTCGGCGGTCATCGACACCGTCTGGCAGGGCTTCCGTCACTCCGACCGGCTCCGTCCCTCCTACCTCACGCCCAACCGGGTGGCCGCCGGGCTGCACGGTCGCAAGACGGGTCGCGGCTTCTACGACTACGGGCCGGCGGCGCCCGGCGCTGCGGCCGAGCCGCCGGTCACCGGCGACGCCGAACGCCCGGTCCACGTCGCGG
>DOWQ01000020.1 GCA_003519485.1 Streptomyces sp.
CACACCACCATGGTCAACGGCCTCGGCGTGCTCGGCTGGGGCGTCGGCGGCATCGAGGCCGAGGCCGCGATGCTCGGCCAGCCGGTCTCCATGCTCATCCCGCGTGTCGTCGGCTTCAAGCTGACCGGTGAGATGCCCGCCGGCACCACCGCCACCGACCTGGTCCTCACGATCACCGAGATGCTGCGCAAGCACGGCGTCGTCGGCAAGTTCGTCGAGTTCTACGGCCAGGGCGTCTCGGCGGTGCCGCTGGCCAACCGCGCCACGATCGGCAACATGTCGCCGGAGTTCGGCTCCACCGCGGCGATCTTCCCGATCGACCAGGAGACCATCAACTACCTCGAGCTCACCGGCCGCTCCGAGCAGCAGCTCGCGCTCGTCGAGAGCTACGCCAAGGAACAGGGCCTCTGGCTGGATCCGGCCGCCGAGCCGGACTTCTCCGAGAAGCTCGAGCTCGACCTCTCCACGATCGTCCCGTCCATCGCCGGTCCCAAGCGCCCGCAGGACCGGATCATCCTGGCCGATGCCAAGAACCAGTTCGGGCAGGACCTCCGCAACTACGTCTCCTTCGGCGGTGACGGCGAGGAGGCCGGCAAGGAGTCCTTCCCGGCCTCCGACGCCCCGGCCGTCTCCAACGGCGTGCCGTCCAAGAAGGTCAAGGTCACGGCCCCCGACGGCCGGGAGTACGAGCTGGACCACGGCGCCGTCACCGTCGCCGCGATCACCTCCTGCACCAACACCTCCAACCCGTACGTCATGGTGGCCGCCGCCCTCGTCGCCAAGAAGGCCGTGGAGAAGGGCCTCGGCAGCAAGCCGTGGGTCAAGACCACCCTGGCGCCCGGGTCCAAGGTCGTCATGGACTACTACGACCGGGCCGGCCTCACCCCGTACCTGGACAAGATGGGCTTCAACCTCGTCGGCTACGGCTGCACCACCTGCATCGGCAACTCCGGTCCGCTGCCGGACGAGGTCTCCAAGGCCGTCAACGAGCACGACCTCGCCGTCGTGTCCGTGCTCTCCGGCAACCGGAACTTCGAGGGCCGGATCAACCCCGACGTCAAGATGAACTACCTGGCGTCCCCGCCGCTGGTCGTCGCGTACGCCATCGCCGGCTCCATGAAGACCGACATCACCACCGAGGCACTGGGAAGCGACCAGGACGGCCACCCGGTCTTCCTCAAGGACATCTGGCCCTCCGAGCAGGAGGTCGAGGAGGTCGTCGCCTCCGCGATCGGCCAGGAGATGTTCGGCAGCAGCTACGCCGACGTCTTCGCGGGTGACGCGCAGTGGCAGGCGCTGCCGATCCCGACCGGCAACACCTTCGAGTGGGACAGCGAGTCCACCTACGTCCGCAAGCCTCCCTACTTCGACGGCATGGGCATGGACCCGGCCCCGGTCGAGGACATCTCCGGCGCCCGGGTGCTGGCCAAGCTCGGCGACTCGGTCACCACCGACCACATCTCCCCGGCCGGCGCGATCAAGGCCGACACCCCGGCGGGCCAGTACCTCACGGAGCACGGCATCGAGCGCCGTGACTTCAACAGCTACGGCTCGCGCCGCGGCAACCACGAGGTCATGATCCGGGGCACCTTCGCCAACATCCGGCTGCGGAACGAGATCGCCCCCGGCACCGAGGGCGGCTACACCCGCGACTTCACGCAGGCGGACGCCCCGGTGTCCTTCATCTACGACGCCTCGCAGAACTACCAGGCCGCCGGCACCCCGCTGGTCGTCCTTGCGGGCAAGGAGTACGGCTCCGGCTCGTCCCGCGACTGGGCGGCCAAGGGCACCGCGCTGCTCGGCGTCAAGGCCGTCATCGCCGAGTCGTACGAGCGCATCCACCGCTCGAACCTCATCGGCATGGGCGTGCTGCCGCTCCAGTACCCGGAGGGCACCACGGCGGCGTCCCTCGGTCTGACCGGCGAGGAGGCGTTCTCCCTCTCGGGCGTCACCGGCCTCAACGACGGCGGCATCCCGGAGACGGTCAAGGTCACGACGGACAGCGGTGTCGAGTTCGACGCCGTGCTCCGCATCGACACCCCCGGCGAGGCGGACTACTACCGCCACGGCGGCATCCTGCAGTACGTGCTGCGCTCGCTGATCAGCTCGTAATCCCGCTGTCGCCGGCGCGTCCGGCGGACCGGGCGAGCCGGACAGGATTCACGGACGGGCCGCACCCACACGAGGGGTGCGGCCCGTCCGCCTTTCGCGGTCCGGGCGGGCTCCCGCCCGGACCCGCCGCCGCAGCTCCGGTCCGGCCGGCCAGGCTCCTGACATCGATATCGGGACGCCCCGTGCGAACGCGGGTGCGACCACTGCCGCGAGCCCGCGGCCGGGGATGGAAAAGGAATTGCCGCTTCCGGTCCGATGGCGCGCGAGTGCCCGGGCGGACCCGCAGGTCGGCCGCCGTACAACCGGAGAGGCTCCCGCCGGAATGGCCGGAGGTCTCAACTCGGGAAAGACCCGGAACAAACGTGTTTTTGATCTTGCCGAGGCGGCATCGAGTGGACTATACCTGTCGGCGTCCGAGGGGGCCTGTACGGCCGTTCGAGGATCCGGGGGCGAGAGTCGGCAGACAGTTCGAACAGCTGCCGTCATACTGCGATCAAATCCCGGTGTACGCCCAGCACAACCCAGCTTCAAATGACCGCGGTGGCGGTGCCCTTCGCCGGAGGCGAGCATTGCACGGGCGACCGGCACACCGCCTGAGTCCTGGAGAAGGCGAGGACTTGAGCATGGGATCCACCTCCGAATACGGCCGTCGCGATGTCATCAAGCGGGCAGCGGCGATCGGTCTGATCGCCGTACCGACGATGAGTACCCTTGCCGCCTGCGCGAGCAGCGACAGCGGTGGCGACAGCAAAGTGGACAAAGGCAAGAAGAGCGCCGAGAACCCGCTCGGCGTGAATGGCAGCGCGCCCCTCGACGTCGTCATCTTCGACGGCGGATTCGGTGACCAGTACGCCAAGGACGCCGAAGCCGTCTACAAGAAGATGTACCCGAAGGCGAAGATCAAGCACGCGGCGACGCTGAAGATCCAGTCGGTCCTGCAGCCGCGCTTCAACGGCGGCACCCCGCCGGACCTGATCGACAACTCCGGCGCCGAGCAGATGGACATGGGCGTCCTGGTCGGCAAGAAGCAGCTGACCGACCTCACCCCGCTGCTGGACGCGCCGTCGATCGACGACCCCGCCAAGAAGGTCCGGGACACGCTGCGCCCGGGCGTCGTGGAGATGGGCCAGTTCGACGGGGACCCGGTCTGGGTCTTCTACTACGCCTACACCGTGTACGGCGTGTGGTACTCCCAGACGGGGCTCGAGAAGCTCGACGCGGAGTACCCGGAGAACTGGGACGACATGCTCGCCCTCTGCGCCAAGGCGAAGAAGAAGGGCATCGCCGGCTGGACGTACGCGGGCAAGCACCCGTACTACCTCCCCTTCAGCCTCTACCCCTTCATGGCCAAGATCGGCGGCAAGGAGGTTCTCGACGCGATCGACAACCTCGAGCCGAACGCCTGGAAGCACCCGGCGGTCAAGGCGGCCTTCGAGGCGTACTACGAGCTCCAGCAGAAGGGCTACATCCTCAAGGGCACCCCGGGCCTGGACCACATCCAGTCCCAGACCGCCTGGACCCAGGGCAAGGTGCTGTTCCACCCGAACGGCTCCTGGGTGGAGAACGAGGCGAAGAAGACCACGCCGGACGACTTCCGGATGCGGGTCTCGGCGCCCTCCTCGCTCGACAGCTCCGACAAGCTCCCCTTCGGGACCCTGTG
Organism: Streptomyces sp.; assembly: GCA_003519485.1. GTDB lineage: Bacteria > Actinomycetota > Actinomycetes > Streptomycetales > Streptomycetaceae > Streptomyces. The sequence continues at coordinate 3,773 of DOWQ01000020.1, forward strand.
GGCCTCCGGCGGCGAGCCGTTCATCGTCCCGGCGAACGCGAAGAACCCGGACGGCGGCATGGAGCAGCTGCGCATCATGGTCAGTGAGGAGTCGTCGAAGAACTTCACCAAGCAGGTGTCCTCGCTGACGTCGTTCGACGGCGGCACCGACGGCTTCACCATGCCGCCCGGCCTCACCTCCGCGGTCGCGGCGCTGGAGAAGGCGGGCGACAACATCCTCAACCCCCGGATCCAGGACTGGTACGTCGCGCTGCAGAAGGAGCAGATCGGCGCCGGCCTGGGCGAGCTGATGGCCGGCCGGATCACCCCGGCCGAGGCGATCAAGAAAATACAGGATTACGCCGACGCGGCGGCCAAGGACGAATCCATCAAGCACTACAAGCACCAGTGAGCGTGCGTCACCAGCGGCCGCACTTGTACCGGGAACGGGGTCGGTAACCATGAGGCACGGTCAGTACCGCTTCATCGTGGGGTTCTTGTCCGTCCCACTGGCTATCTACACGCTCTTCGTGCTCTGGCCGTTCATCCAGTCCATCTACTACTCGTTCACGGACTGGACGGGCCTCAGTGCGGATTACGCGATGGTCGGGTTCGGAAACTACGAACGGATGCTGAGCGACGACATCTTCTGGAAGTCGCTCCAGCACAGCCTGATCTTCGCGTTGCTGCTGCCGCTGGTGACGCTCAGCCTGGCGCTGTTCTTCTCCTTCATGATCAATGTGGGCGGGCGGCGCAGGAAAGGGGCCGCCATCACCGGGGTACGCGGCTCCGGTTTCTACCAGATCGTCTATTTCTTCCCGCAGGTGCTCTCGATCGCGATCGTCGCCCTGCTCTTCCAATTCGCGTACAACCCCAACAGCGGCGCGGTGAACTCGGCGCTGGAGGCTGTCGGGCTCGGCAGTATCCAGCCGAACTGGCTCGGCGACCCCAGCCTCGCCCTCTGGTGCGTGATGGCGGTCCTCATCTGGAGCACCGTCGGATTCTTCGTGGTGCTCTTCTCGGCCGGCATGGCGTCGATCCCGAAGGACTACTACGAGGCGGCGCTGCTGGACGGCGCCAGCCGGATCGCCACCTTCTTCAAGATCACTCTTCCGCTGCTCTGGGACACCGTGCAGTCCGGCTGGATCTACATGGGCATCCTGGCGCTCGGGGCGGAGTCCTTCGCGGTCGTACAGATCATGACGGTGGGCCCGAACGGCGGAGGCCCGGACTACTCCACGACGGTCATGGTGCTGTACGTCTACCAGAAGGCGTTCCGTGACGGCCAGGCAGCGTACGCAACGACGATCGGCGTCGCCCTGCTCATCGTCACGCTGGCCTTCGCGGCCGTCGTGATGAAGCTCGGCCGGCGCGAGCGGCTGGAGTACTGATGGAGACCACCGACACCCCTCCCGCCGGTGTGGCCGAAGAGCGCCCGCCGGTGGAGAAGCTGAAGCCGGCTCCGGCGAAGGAGCCGAAGAGGAGCAGCGAGGGCAGGACGCTCAACGTCTTCTCGCACGGAATGCTGATCCTCTGGGCGTTCATGGTCGTGATGCCGCTGCTGTGGGCGGTGATGACCTCCTTCAAGGACGACAAGGCCATCTTCACCTCGCCGTGGAGCCTGCCGACCTCGCTGCGGTTCGACAACTGGGCGCGCGCCTGGAGCGAAGCGCACATGAGCGACTACTTCCTCAACACCATCCTCGTGGTGGGGGGATCGCTCATCGGCACGATGCTGCTGGGCGCCATGGCCGCGTATGTGCTGGCGCGCTTCGACTTCCCCGGGAACCGCTTCCTCTATTACCTCTTCATCGGCGGGATGAGCTTCCCGATCATCCTGGCCCTGGTGCCGTTGTTCTATGTCATGAACAACATGGGGCTGCTCAACACCACCCACGGGCTGATTCTGGCGTACATCGCCTACTCGCTGCCGTTCACCGTCTTCTTCCTCACCGCCTTCTTCCGTACGCTGCCGACCTCGGTGGCCGAGGCGGCGCTGATCGACGGGGCCTCGCACTCCCGGACGTTCTTCCAGGTCATGCTGCCGATGGCCAAGCCGGGCCTGATCAGCGTCGGGATCTTCAACTTCCTCGGGCAGTGGAACCAGTACATGCTGCCGACGGTGCTCAACACCGACCCGGAGAAGAAGGTGCTCACCCAGGGGCTGGTGCAACTCGCGGTGAGCCAGGGGTACAAGGGTGACTGGTCGGGGCTCTTCGCCGGGCTGGTGATGGCGATGCTGCCGGTCCTGGCGGCGTACATCATCTTCCAGCGCCAGGTGGTCGCCGGTCTGACGGCGGGTGCCCTCAAGTAACGGCTCTCCGCTCTCAGCACCGGCTCGCACACGAACGGCCCCCGCCGGTTGGGGGCCGTTCGTGTGCGTTGTGTGCACAACTCGTAGGATGTCTGATCAGCCCCCGGGGCGGCGCCGGTCAAGGTCTTGACGGGAGAGGGCCGGTGAGGCTCAGCTTAGAGTTCACATGTTGTAGACGTAGGGGCTCAGCGGTACGGCCTCCTCGTCCTGCCCAGGCGGAGGTATCTGACCGTGGTGGAGACTCCGGGATCGCAGTCGTCGCTGCACCGGGCCAATCTGGAGCGCGTCGTACGTGCGGTGCGCCTCGCCGGCTCGCTCACCCAGGCGGAGATCGCCCGGAGCACCGGGCTGTCCGCGGCCACGGTCTCCAATATCGTCCGCGAGCTCAAGGACGGCGGGACCGTGGAGGTCACGCCCACCTCCGCGGGCGGCCGGCGGGCGCGCAGCGTCTCGCTGAGCGGGGACGCGGGGATCGTGGTCGGGGTGGACTTCGGCCATACGCATCTGCGGGTGGCCGTCGGCAACCTCGCCCACCAGGTGCTGGCCGAGGAGGCCGAGCCGCTGGATGTGGACGCCTCCGCGGCGCAGGGCTTCGACCGGGCGGAACAGCTGGTCAAGCGGCTGATCGAGGCCACCGGCCTGGGGGCCGGCAAGGTCATCGGAGTGGGGCTCGGGGTGCCCGGCCCGATCGATGTCACGTCCGGCACGCTGGGCTCGACCGCGATCCTGCCGGGCTGGAAGGGTACGAATCCGCGCGAGGAGCTGGCCGGCCGGCTCGGGGTGCCGGTGTCCGTCGACAACGACGCCAACCTCGGCGCGCTCGGCGAGCTCGTCTGGGGCAGCGGCCGGGGCGTCAAGGATCTGGCCTACATCAAGGTCGCCAGTGGCGTCGGCGCGGGCCTGGTGATCAACGGGCAGATCTACCGGGGCCCGGGCGGCACGGCCGGGGAGATCGGGCACATCACGCTCGACGAGTCCGGCCCGGTGTGCCGCTGCGGCAACCGCGGCTGTCTGGAGACCTTCACCGCGGCCCGGCATGTGCTCGATCTGCTGCGGTCCAGCCACGGCCCGGATCTGACCATCGAACGCATGGTGCAGCTGGCCCGCGAGGGCGACCCGGGCTGCCGGCGGGTGGTGGCCGACGTCGGCCGGTACATCGGCAGCGGGGCGGCGAACCTCTGCAACCTCCTCAACCCCAGCCGTATCGTGCTGGGCGGGGACCTCGCGGAGGCCGGCGAACTGGTGCTGGCGCCCATCCGGGACTCGGTCGCGCGCTACGCCATCCCCAGCGCGGCCCAGCGGCTCTCGGTGGTACCGGGCGCGCTCGGCGGCCGGGCCGAGGTGCTGGGCGCGCTCGCGCTCGTACTCAATGAAATGGGCGATTCGACACTTCTGGACGGATCGGCCACCGCAGCCTCTCCTGCCTTCACTTAGATAACGAATGGCACCGTTGCCATCTCGTTAAGGATTTACTTCTTGACGCCCTCAACCCGGCCGAGTTGACTTCCACCACCTCGGCCGCAAGGGACGCGGCCTCGTCAGGGAGGTTCCATCCATGAACAGTACGATGCGCAGCGTCGTCATCGGGGCGGCCGCCGTTTCCGTGGCTCTGTCCGTCACCGCCTGCGGCCAGGCCGGCAGCGACAGCGGGGAAGGCGACAGCAAGACCATCGGTCTGCTGCTGCCGGAGAACAAGACGACCCGGTACGAGACGTTCGACCGGCCGCTGATGGAAGCGAAGATCAAGTCCCTCTGTGCGGACTGCGATGTCGCCTACAACAACGCCAGCCAGGACACCGAAACGCAGAAGAAGCAGTTCGACGCCCTGATAACCAAGGGCGTCAAGGTCATCATTCTGGACGCGGTGGACGCCACCGCGACCAAGTCCTGGGTCGACGCGGCCGCCGAGAAGGACGTCAAGGTCGTGGCCTACGACCGGCTCGCCGAGGGGCCGATCTCCGCGTACGTCAGCTACGACAACGAGAAGATCGGCGAACTGCAGGGCCAAGGCGTGCTCGACGCGCTCGGCGACAAGGCCGCGGACAGCGACCTCGTCATGATCAACGGCTCGCCGACCGACCCGAACGCCGCGCTGTTCAAGACGGGTGCCCACTCGGCCCTCGACGGCAAGGTCAAGGAGATCGTCTACGAGCAGGACATCCCGGACTGGTCGCCGGAAGAGGCCAACAAGAAGATGGCCGCCGCCATCACGTCGCTCGGCAAGGACGGCTTCGACGCCGTCTACTCCGCCAACGACGGCATGGCCGGCGGCATCGCCACCGCGCTGAAGTCCCGTGGTATCACCGGCATCCCGCTGGGCGGCCAGGACTCCGAACTCGCCGGCCTGCAGCGGATCCTCGCCGGCACCCAGACCTTCACCATATACAAGGGCATCAAGCCCGAGGCGGAGACCACGGCCGAGATCGCGGTGGCCCTGCTCAAGGGCGAGAGCATCGACGAACTGGCCCCGGAGAAGTCCGACAGCAAGAGCGAGCAGGGCATCCCGACGAAGCTCTACGACGCGACGGTCGTGACCAAGGACAACATCAAGGACACGATCATCAAGGACAAGGTCTACACGGTGGAGGACATCTGCACCGCGGAGTACGCGAAGGCGTGCGAGGCCGCCGGCCTCGAGTAGCCGCGCCCGGCCGGCCCTCCCGCCGGCCCCTGCACTTGTCCGGCATCCGTCCCTCTCCATACCCCGCCGAGGGGCGGATGCCGGACAACTCGCCCTCCCCTCCGTCCTCCTGCTCATCGCACACCCCCACGCACTCACCACCGCGTGGCAGCCCCGCCGGTCAAGGCGGCAGAAGGAGATGATTCACGTGTCCGCTACGCCCGTGCTGGCGTTGCGCGGGGTCTCCAAGCGGTTCGGCGCCGTACAGGCGCTCACCGACGTCGATCTGGAGATCCACCCGGGCGAGGTGGTCGCCCTCGTCGGCGACAACGGCGCCGGCAAGTCCACCCTGGTGAAGACCATCGCCGGGGTGCACCCCATCGACGAGGGCGCCATCACCTGGCAGGGCCGCCCGGTCCGCATCGAGCGCCCCTACGACGCCCAGCAGCTGGGCATCGCCACCGTCTACCAGGACCTGGCGCTCTGCGACAACCTCGACGTCGTCGCCAACCTCTTCCTCGGCAGCGAGCTGCGCCGGACCTCCGTCCTCGACGAGGTCGCCATGGAGAAGCGGGCCAAGGAGCTGCTGGACACCCTGTCCATCCGGATCCCCAGCGTCCGTATCCCCGTCGCCTCGCTCTCCGGCGGCCAGCGCCAGGTCGTGGCGATCGCCCGTGCCCTGGTGGGCGACCCGGAGGTCGTGATCCTGGACGAGCCGACCGCGGCGCTCGGCGTCGAGCAGACGGCGCAGGTCCTCGATCTCGTCGAACGGCTCCGCCAGCGCGGCCTCGGCGTCATCCTCATCAGCCACAACATGGCCGATGTGCAGGCGGTCGCCGACCGGGTCGCCGTGCTGCGGCTCGGGCGCAACAACGGTGTCTTCCCCGTCCGGGAGACGTCCCACGAAAAGATCATCGCCGCGATCACCGGTGCCACGGACAACGCCGTGACCCGTCGTCAGGCACGCACCGCGGAGGCAACGCAGTGAGTGACACCGCCAAGACCGTGCAGAAGACCGGAGGGCGGAACTCCGGCGACCCCGTGGTGTCCCCGACCGGCGCCGTCGACCCCCGGCTGCTGGTCCGCGAGCAGGGCTTCCTGGGTTACGCGGCCGAATTCCGGCGGAAGGTGCGCGGTGGCGAGCTCGGCTCGATACCCGTCGTCCTCGGCCTGGTCATCATCGGCATCATCTTCCAGTCGCTGGACGACAGCTTCCTGTCGGCCGGCAGCCTCAGCAACATCGGCGTCTACATCGCCGGCCAGGGCATCATGGCCGTCGGCATCGTGTTCGTCCTGCTGCTCGGCGAGATCGACCTGTCCGTCGGCTCCATCGCCGGTGTGGGCGCCGCCATCTGGGCCGTCCTCAGCGTGACCAACGGCGTGGACGACACGCTGTCCGTGGTCCTCGCCGTCCTCGCCGGTGCCGCGATCGGTGCCTTCCACGGCTTCTTCTTCGCCAAGATCGGGGTGCCCGCCTTCGTCGTCACGCTGGCCGGCTTCCTGGGCTGGAGCGGCCTGCAGATCTGGCTGATGGGTTCCGAGGGCACCATCAACACGCCCAACGGCAGCCTGGTCGAGCACATGACCACCTACTACTTCCAGGACATCGCGGCGGCCTACGGCCTGGCCGGTGTCGCCGTCGCCGCCTTCCTCGGCTCGATGCTGTACGACAGCGGCCGCCGGCGGACCGCGGGCCTGCCGTTCCGGCCGGTCAGCGAGGTCCTGCTGCGCACGGCCGTGCTGGCCGTGATCGCGTTCGGCTGCGCGTACAAGCTCAACCAGTCCCGCGGCCTGCCGCTGGCCCTGGTGATCTTCCTCGCGGTGCTGCTGATCACCGACTTTGTGGCCCGGCGCACCACGTACGGCCGTCAGATCTTCGCGGTCGGCGGCAACGCCGAGGCCGCGCGCCGCGCGGGCATCAACGTGGAGAAGGTCCGGATCACGGTCTTCCTGATCGCCGGCCTGCTGGCGGCCGTCGGCGGACTCTTCATCGCGAGCCAGTCCGGCGGCGCGACCAAGAGCCTCGGCTCCGGCAACGTGCTGATGAACGTGATCGCCGCGGCGGTCATCGGCGGCACCAGCCTCTTCGGCGGGCGAGGCAACATGTGGTCCGCGCTGCTCGGCATGCTGGTGATCCAGTCGATCCAGCAGGGCCTCAACCTGCTCGGCATGGCCAGTGAGATCCAGTACATGATCACCGGTGTGGTGCTGCTCGCCGCGGTCGTGATCGACTCGGTCTCCCGCCGCACCCAGAAATCCGCCGGCCGTACCTGACACGACGGCCCGGCACCGTGTGCCCGGTACCGGCCCGGCGCCGGTGCCGGGCACACGTGCGTACGGACGGGCGATCCGGCTGCCGCGTGACGGACATCGCACAGCCGGGTCAACGCCGTCCGGATCGGAAGATTAGACTCGGCGGACCGGCGAACAGCTCGACAGTTTCACGGCCTAAGGAGGCACAGTGGCGATGGTGCCGCGCGAAGCGCGCCGTCCTGAGGCGGTGGCGAGTGACGGGTGGGAGCTGCTGGCCCGCATCTCGGGACCCCGCGATCTGGACCCGCTCGACCCGGAACAGCTGAACCGGCTGGCGGGTGAGATCCGGACCTTCCTCGTCGACGCCGTCGCCAGGACGGGCGGCCACCTGGGACCGAATCTCGGCGTGGTCGAACTGACGATCGCCCTGCATCGTGTCTTCCACTCCCCGCAGGACAAGGTCCTCTTCGACACCGGGCACCAGTCCTACGTCCACAAGCTGCTCACCGGCCGGCAGGACTTCTCCCGGCTGCGCGCCAAGGGCGGCCTCTCCGGCTACCCGTCCCGGGCCGAGTCCGCGCACGACATCATCGAGAACAGCCACGCCTCCACCGTCCTCGGCTGGGCCGACGGCCTGGCCAAGGCCAACGAGGTCCGCGGCCGCACCGACCACGTCGTCGCCGTGGTCGGCGACGGCGCGCTGACCGGCGGCATGGCCTGGGAGGCGCTGAACAACATCGCCGCCGCCCGGGACCGCCCGCTGGTCATCGTCGTCAACGACAACGAGCGCTCCTACGCGCCGACCATCGGCGGCCTGGCGAACCACCTCGCCACCCTCCGTACGACCGACGGCTACGAGCGCTTCCTCGCCCGCGGCAAGGACATCCTGGAGCGCACCCCGGTCGTCGGCCGGCCGCTCTACGAGACCCTGCACGGTGCGAAGAAGGGCCTCAAGGACTTCATCGCCCCGCAGGGCATGTTCGAGGACCTCGGGCTCAAGTACGTCGGCCCGATCGACGGCCACGACATCGAGGCCCTGGAATCCGCGCTCCAGCGTGCCAAGCGCTTCGGCGGCCCGGTCATCGTGCACTGCCTCACCGAGAAGGGCCGCGGCTACCAGCCCGCCCTGCAGGACGAGGCGGACCACTTCCACGCCGTGCCCGTCATCCACCCGGACACCGGGCTGCCCGTCTCCGCCTCCGGCGCCGACTGGACCTCGGTCTTCGGCGAGGAGATGGTGAAGCTGGGCCGGGAGCGGGACGACATCGTCGCCATCACCGCGGCCATGCTCCAGCCCGTCGGCCTGGAGAAGTTCTCCAAGGCGTTCCCGGGCCGGGTCTTCGACGTGGGGATCGCCGAGCAGCACGCCGCCGTCTCTGCGGCCGGTCTCGCCACCGGCGGTCTGCACCCGGTCTTCGCCGTCTACGCCACCTTCCTCAACCGCGCCTTCGACCAGCTGCTGATGGATGTGGCGCTGCACCAGTGCGGGGTGACCTTCGTCCTGGACCGGGCCGGGGTCACCGGCACCGACGGCGCCTCCCACAACGGCATGTGGGACATGTCCATCCTGCAGTGCGTGCCGACTCTGCGGATTGCGGCCCCGCGCGACGCCGACCAGCTCCGCGCCCAGCTGCGCGAGGCGGTCGAGGTCGACGACGCCCCGACCGTCGTGCGCTACTCCAAGGGCGCGGTCGGCCCGGCGGTCGTCGCCAAGGGCCGGATCGGCGGCATGGACGTGCTCCGCGAGCCGGCCGGGGACACGGAGGGGAACGGCGGCCTCACGGACGTCCTGCTGGTCTCCGTCGGAGCGCTCGCCCCGATGTGCCTGGAGATCGCCGATCTGCTGGACCGGCAGGGCATCTCCACGACCGTCGTCGACCCGCGCTGGGTCAAGCCGGTGGACGAGCAGCTGCCCGCGCTCGCCGACCGGCACCGCGTCGTCGTCACCGTCGAGGACAACAGCCGGGCCGGTGGTGTCGGCTCCGCCGTCGCCCAGGCGCTGCGCGACGCGGAGGTCGACGTGCCGCTGCGCGACTTCGGCATCCCGCCGCGCTTCCTCGACCACGCCTCGCGCAAGGAGATCCTGGCGGAGATCGGGCTGACGGCCCCGGACATCGCCCGCCAGGTCACCGGCCTCGTCGCCAAGCTCGGCGGCCGCTACGACGCCGAGCCGGCGGAGGCCG
>DOWQ01000100.1 GCA_003519485.1 Streptomyces sp.
GGCGGGCGCGCCGGGTCCCGGGTAGCCATACCCGGCCTGCGGGGCCTGTGGGGCGGCGGCGCCCTGCGGGTAGCCGTATCCGGGCTGCTGCTGCGGCTGGCCGTACGGTCCCGGCTGCTGCGGCTGCTGTCCGTACGGGCCGGGCTGCCGGCCGTAGGGACCGGGCTGCGGCGGGCCTCCCGCGTACGGGTTGGCCTGCTGTCCCCCGTCGTACGGATTGGGCGGCGGCTGGTTGTGGCTCATGTTTCCCCCTCGGGCTGCTGTCGGCTACTTCTTCTCGACGCGTACTTCGTCGCGGATCTTGACGGCCATCTCCGAGACTTCCTCGGTCGACTTGAGGTCCGCGGCGTCGTCCATGCCGGTCTTCTGGATCTGGACCAGGCCGATCGCGCTGGAGTCGCCCCAGACGCAGAAGCTGGCCCCGGAGGTGACCTCGGCGCTGCCCTCGCCCGCCGTGGCCTTCTGCGCCTTGCACTTCATGACGGCGCCGTCGAAGCCCGACGGGGAGTACTCGGTGACCGGCGTGACCGTCTCGATCTCGACGGTGCCGGAGAGGTTCTTCTGGTTCTTCTCCATGTCGGCGAAGATGCTGTCGACGGCCTTCTCCGGGTCCGCGATCTCGCCGTGGATGCCGGCGACGGCCAGATTCTCCTGCGCCGTTTCGGTGTAGCTGCCGGAGACCGAGGTGGCGTTCTTGATGCCCATCTTCCTGGCCTCGTCGTCGTCGACGAGTTCACCCTCGCCGGAGGCAGAACCGCCCTCCGCCTTGGTGTACTTGCCGTCGAGGAGCTTCTCGGGCAGTTCGATCGTGTAAGGCGTCACCTCGCCGGACGAGCTGCCGCTGCCGAAGAGCACGACACCGCCGACGACGGCTGCCACGGCCACCACGGCGCCGATGACGATGCCGATCGTCTTCCCCTTGGCGCCGCCGCCCTGCGGGGGCTGCGGCGGCATGCCGTAGGGCTGCTGCTGTCCGTACGGGCCGGGCATCTGACCGTAGGGCGGCTGCGGTTGCTGCCCGTACGGGTTGGGCTGCTGCGGCTGCCCGTACGGTCCCGGCTGCTGTCCGTACGGACCGGGCTGCTGCTGAGGGGGCCCGCCGTACGGTCCGGGCTGCGGGGCCGCCTGCGGATAGCCGTACTGCTGCGGAGGGGGAGCCTGTCCCGGAGGGCCGGGCGGGCCGGGCGGGCCCGGCGGCTGCTGCGGTGCGCCATAGCCGGGCTGACCGGCCGCGCCGCCCTGTCCGTAGGGGCCGGGTGCGCCGCCCCCGTACGGACTCGGCTGCGGCGGCGGCTGGTTGTGGCTCATGGCTCCCCCTCATTGCAACAAGACAGTGGCGCCTCATCCTCCCCGACGGCTTACGCGGGCTTTACCCCGGGGCTGCAACGGGTTCGTAACAGAGGGGGCCCCACCCGTAGACTCGGCGTCGTGACCGACGAGACCCAGCGCCCCGACAACGGGGCCCACCACAGCGCGCCCACCGATCTGCCGACCCAGTACGCACCGGCCGACGTAGAGGGGCCGCTGTACGAGCGCTGGGTGGAACGCGGCTACTTCCAGGCGGACGCGAAGAGCGACAAGCAGCCGTACACCATCGTCATCCCGCCGCCGAACGTCACCGGTTCGCTGCACCTCGGCCACGCCTTCCAGCACACGCTGATGGACGCCCTCACCCGCCGCAAGCGGATGCAGGGCCACGAGACGCTGTGGCTCCCCGGCATGGACCACGCCGGCATCGCCACCCAGAACAAGGTCGAGCAGCAGCTCGCCGAGGAGGGCAAGTCCCGCCAGGACCTGGGCCGCGACGAGTTCGTCCGGCGCGTGTGGCAGTGGAAGGAGGAGTACGGCGGCAGGATCCTCGGCCAGATGCGCCGCCTCGGCGACGGCGTCGACTGGTCCCGTGAGCGCTTCACGATGGACGAGGGCCTCTCCCGCGCCGTCCAGACCATCTTCAAGAAGCTCTACGAGGACGAGCTGATCTACCGCGCCGAGCGCATCATCAACTGGTGCCCGCGCTGCCTCACCGCGATCTCCGACATCGAGGTCGAGCACCAGGAGGACGACGGCGAGCTGGTCTCCATCCGGTACGGCGAGGGTGACGAGAGCGTCGTCGTCGCGACGACCCGCGCCGAGACGATGCTCGGCGACACCGCGGTCGCCGTCCACCCGGCCGACGAGCGCTACGCCCACCTCGTCGGCCGGCGGATCAAGCTGCCGCTCACCGACCGCATGATCCCCGTCGTCGCGGACACGCACGTCGACCCGGAGTTCGGCACCGGTGCGGTCAAGGTCACGCCGGCCCACGACCCGAACGACTTCGAGATCGGGCGCCGTCACGACCTGCCATTCCTGACCGTCCTGGACGAGCGCGGCGTCATCACGGCGCACGGCCCGTTCGAGGGCCTGGACCGCTTCGAGGCCCGCTCCACGATCGTCGGCGCGCTGCGCGAGCAGGGCCGGATCGTCGCCGAGAAGCGTCCGTACCCGCACGCCGTCGGACACTGCTCGCGCTGCCGGACGACGGTGGAGCCGCGGCTCTCGATGCAGTGGTGGGTCAAGGTCGGCCCGCTCGCGCAGGCCGCCGGCGACGCCGTCCGCGACGGCCGGGTGAAGATACACCCCGAGGACATGTCGAAGCGCTACTTCGACTGGGTCGACAACATGTACGACTGGTGCATCTCGCGCCAGCTCTGGTGGGGCCACCGAATCCCCGTCTGGTACGGCCCGAACGGCGAAACCGTCTGCCTCGGCCCGGACGACGAGCCGCCGACGGGCGAGGGCTGGACGCAGGACCAGGACGTCCTGGACACCTGGTTCTCCTCCGGCCTGTGGCCGTTCTCCACCCTCGGCTGGCCCGAGGAGACGCCGGACCTGAAGAAGTTCTACGGCACCGACGTCCTGCTCACCGGCCACGACATCATCTTCTTCTGGGTCNNGAGTTCCTGAAGACCTTCCACCCCACCGACGTGCTGGTCACAGGCTTCGACATCATCTTCTTCTGGGTCGCCCGGATGATGATGCTCGGCCTGTACGCCATGGACGGTGTCGCGCCGTTCCACACCATCGCGCTCACCGGCCTGGTCCGGGACGCGCACGGCAAGAAGATGTCGAAGTCCTTCGGCAACGTCGTCGACCCGCTGGACTGGATGGACGCGTACGGCTCCGACGCCGTCCGCTTCACTCTTGCCCGGGGCGCCAACCCCGGCACCGACGTGCCGATCGGTGAGGACTGGGTCCAGGCGTCCCGGAACTTCGCCAACAAGATCTGGAACGCCACCCGCTTCGCGATGATGAACGGCGCCACGGTCGAGGGCGGCCTGCCGGCCGAGCTCTCGGCGGCGGACCGGTGGATCCTGTCCCGGCTGAACACGGTCGTCGCGGAGGTGGACGCGCACTACGACGACTACCAGTTCGCGAAGCTGTCCGACACCCTCTTCCACTTCGCGTGGGACGAGGTCTTCGACTGGTACGTCGAGCTCTCCAAGACCACCTTCATGGCGGGCGGCCCGGCGGCGGACGCCTCGCGCCGCGTCCTCGGCGAGGTCCTGGAGGTCACGCTGCGGCTCCTGCACCCGGTGATCCCGTTCGTCACCGAGACGCTGTGGACGACGCTCACCGGCCGCGAGTCCGTCGTCATCGCCGACTGGCCGTCCGACACCGGCTTCCGCGACACGGCGGCGGAGCGGGAGATCGGGACCGTCCAGCAGGTCGTCACCGAGGTCCGCCGGTTCCGCGCCGACCAGGGGCTCCAGCCCGGACAGAAGGTCCCGGCGCGGCTCGATCTCGGCGGTACGGCGCTGGCCGCGCATGAAGCCGCCGTCCGGCAGCTGCTCCGCCTCCAGCCGGCGGGCGAGGACTTCACGGCCACCGCGACCCTGCCGGTCGCCGGTGCCACGGTCGCGCTGGACCTGTCCGGCACGATCGACGTCGAGGCCGAGCGCAAGCGGCTCACCAAGGACCTCGGCGCGGCCGAGAAGGAGAAGGCCCAGGCCACGGCCAAGCTGGGCAACGAGGCGTTCCTCGCCAAGGCGCCGGACCACGTCGTGGCGAAGATCCGCACCAGGCTGGAGGCCGCGGAGGCGGACATCGAGCGCATCACCACCCAGCTCGGCGGGCTTCCGCAGGGCTGACCGGACGCCTTCCGGGGTGCCGAATCCCGCACCGGCACCCCGGGGCCCGGAGTGTGCCCCGGGCCCCGTCTGTCCGGAGTGTCGGTGCGGCTCCGTAGACTGGCCCGGTGAGCGAGCACGCCCAGCACGGCCCAGACCCCGAAGACCCCTCCGACGACTCTTCCGGCGATCCCTTCGAGGCGATCGTCGGCGCGGAGACCGACCGCGACCCCGACCTGGCGGTGATCGCGGCCGGCAGCCGTACGCTGCGGACGCAGGCCGGCGTCCCGCAGGGCGACGGCGTACCGTCCCGCCCGCGGGATCCCGAGGTCGACCGCGCGCTGCGCGAGGTGGAGACCGAGCTGGGCGGCCGCTGGCCGGAGACCAGACTCGAGCCCTCGCTCACCCGGATCGCCGCGCTGATGGACATCCTCGGTGAGCCGCAGCGCACCTATCCGTCTATCCACATCACCGGCACCAACGGCAAGACCAGCACGGCCCGGATGGCCGAGGGGCTGCTGACGGCCTTCGACCTGCGGGTCGGCCGTTACACCAGCCCGCACGTCCAGTCGGTGACCGAGCGCATCAGCATCGACGGGACACCCGTCGACGCGGAGACGTTCATCGGTACGTACCGCGACATCGCGCCGTACGTCGAGATGGTCGACGGCATGCAGGAGCACCGGCTGTCGTTCTTCGAGGTGCTGACCGGCATGGCCTACGCGGCCTTCGCCGACGCCCCCGTCGACGTCGCGGTCGTCGAGGTCGGCATGGGCGGCAGCTGGGACGCGACGAACGTTATCGACGCCGACGTCGCCGTCGTCACCCCGATCGACCTCGACCACACCGACCGGCTCGGCAGCACGGCCGGCGAGATCGCCGGGGAGAAGTCCGGCATCGTGAAGCAGGACGCGACGGTCGTCATGGCCCAGCAGTCGGTGGACGCGGCGCAGGTGCTGCTGAAGAAGGCCGTGGAGGTGGACGCCACGGTCGCCCGCGAGGGCATGGAGTTCGGCGTGGTGCACCGGGAGGTCGCGGTCGGCGGGCAGCTGCTGACGCTGCGCGGCCTCGGCGGCGAGTACCCGGAGGTCTTCCTGCCGCTGCACGGCGCGTACCAGGCGCACAACGCCGCGGTCGCGCTGGCCGCGGTCGAGGCCTTCTTCGGCATCGGCTCCCAGCAGGCCGGCACGCTCGACGCGGAGGTCGTCCGTACGGCCTTCGCCTCGGTCAGCTGCCCCGGCCGGATGGAGGTCGTACGCCGCAGCCCGACCGTCGTCCTGGACGCGGCGCACAACCCGGCCGGCGCGCGGGTCACCGCGGAGGCGGTGACCGAGGCGTTCGGCTTCAGCCGGCTGGTCGGCGTGGTCGGGATGAGCGCCGGCAAGGACACGCGGGGCCTGCTGGAAGCCTTCGAGCCGATCTTCGCGGAGATCGTGGTGACCCGTAACTCCAGCCACCGCGCGATGGACGCGGACGAGCTGGCGGCAGTCGCGGTCGAGGTGTTCGGGCAGGACCGGGTGCAGGTCGAGCCCGCTCTGGACGACGCACTGGAGGCGGCGATCACGCTGGCCGAGGAGAACGCCGAGTACGCCGGCGCCGGCGTACTGGTGACCGGCTCCGTGATCACCGTCGGTGAGGCCCGGCTGCTGATGGGGAAGGGCTGAGAGCGGTGCGGAGTCTCTGCGCGTCCACACTGATCGGTGAATTCTTCGTGATCGGCTTCGCCGGTCTGGTCGCCATGCGGATGTCGGAGGTGCCGGCCGGCACCGTCTGGACGGTCAGCGGCATCGCGATGGCGCTGTGCGTCCTGCTGTGCGGGGCACTCTCGCGGCCGGGCGCGGTGCAGACGGGCTGGGTCCTGCAGGCCGGGCTGGTCGCGAGCGGCTTCGTGGTCCCGACGATGTTCTTCCTCGGTGCGTGCTTCGCCGGACTGTGGTGGGCCTCGATCCATTTCGGCCGCCGGATCGACGAGGCGAAGGCCCGGTCCGCCGCACAGCCCGCCGGGTGAAGGCGCGGTCGACCGGCCATGTAACCTCGTCCCACCCCCGCTGACCGCTTGACCTAAGGAGCTCATACCGTGAGCCAGCGCACGCTCGTCATCTTGAAGCCGGACACGGTCAGGAGGCACCTGATCGGGGAGGTCGTCGGCCGCATCGAGCGCAAGGCGGGCTGGACGATCAGCGCGCTGGAGCTGCGCGCCCTGGACCGCGGCGTACTCGAACAGCACTATGCCGAGCATGTCGGCAAGCCGTTCTATGAACCGTTGGTCGACTTCATGGATTCCGGCACGTCCGTGGTCCTGGTCGTCGAGGGGGAGCGGGTCATCGAGGGCGTACGCGCGCTGGCCGGCCCGACCGATCCGATCGCCGCGGCGCCGGGCAGTATTCGGGGTGACTTCGGCACTATCGTGCGGGAAAATCTCATTCACGCCTCGGATTCCGAGGAGTCCGCAGAGCGCGAGATCAAAATCTTTTTCCCGGGGCTCGCCTGACCCGCACGGGGAACGACTATCTGACAGTACGTCAGTGGTAGACCCCCGGTGACCAGGGCGACCGAAGAAAATCGGTCGCCCTTTGGCATATGCGAAGCTGTTCGGGGGAACCCATCACCCCGACACGACGTCACCATTACAAAGGTCGGCATGTGTTCTGCCGACAATGGCGGAGGGCCGTCGCACGGCGCGGCCGCGGACGAGACTACGATGGGCGCTCCACACCCACCGTGCTCACCCTGCCTGACCTAAACGTCATCATTTCCAGCTGGGAAGGCCAGACATATCCTCATGGGGAACAACATGTCGTTCATCGGCCGTGACATGGCTGTAGACCTCGGGACCGCCAACACCTTGGTGTATGTCAGAGGCCGCGGCATCGTCCTCAATGAGCCCTCGGTCGTCGCCATCAATACGAACACCGGCGGCATCCTCGCCGTCGGGGTCGAGGCGAAGAAGATGATCGGCCGAACTCCCGGCAACATCGTTGCCGTCCGCCCGCTCAAGGACGGCGTGATCGCCGACTTCGAGATCACCGAGCGAATGCTCCGCTACTTCATTCTCAAGATCCACAAACGACGTTACCTCGCCCGCCCCCGCGTGGTCGTCTGCGTGCCCTCCGGTATCACCGGCGTTGAGCGCCGTGCCGTCATCGAGGCGTCCACCCAGGCCGGTGCCCGGCAGGTGCACATCATCGAGGAGCCGATGGCCGCCGCGATCGGCGCCGGGCTCCCGGTGCACGAGGCGACCGGCAACATGGTCGTGGACATCGGCGGCGGCACCACCGAGGTCGCCGTGATCTCGCTGGGCGGCATCGTCACCGCGCAGTCGATCCGGGTCGCCGGCGACGAGCTCGACAACGCGATCATCCAGCACATCAAGAAGGAGTACAGCCTCCTCCTCGGTGAGCGGTCGGCCGAGAACATCAAGCTCACCATCGGTTCCGCGTTCGACTCCGGTCAGGACGAGCACACCGAGATCCGCGGCCGCGACCTGGTCAGCGGCTTGCCGAAGACGGTGGTGATCTCCTCCGCCGAGGTCCGCAAGGCGATGGAGGAGCCGGTCAACTCCATCGTCGACGCCGTCAAGACGACCCTGGACAAGTGCCCGCCCGAGCTGTCGGGCGACGTCATGGACCGCGGCATCGTCCTCACCGGCGGCGGCGCGCTGCTGCGCGGGCTCGACGAGCGGCTGCGCGAGGAGACCGGCATGCCGATCCACATCGCCGAGAACCCGCTCGACTCCGTCGCGCTCGGCTCCGGCAAGTGCGTGGAGGAGTTCGAGGCTCTCCAGCAGGTGCTCGATTCCCAGCCGCGCCGCTGAGTGACGCGGCGCGGCCCCGGGGCGGGGAGACCCCGCCCCGGGGTAGGGCTTTATTGATATACAGGCATAACCCAGACAGCACAGACGGCAACAGACAACTACAGACAGCCATAACGAGCACAAACTCCTGATGACCGGGTCCGGCCCGCGGCCGACCGGTCCGACGAGGAAGGCACGCCGCGTCACGTGAGGGACACACGAGAGAGCCGGCTGCTCCTGGTGCTGCTGGTCGCCATCGCGTTCGCACTGATCACGGTGGACATCCGCGGCGGCGAGGAGTCACCGCTCAATGGCGCCCGGCAGGCCGCCGCGTCGGTCTTCGGGCCGGTGGAGAACGGCGTCGCCACGGCCGTGGACCCGATCGGCAACGCCATCGGCGCCGTACGGGACTCCGGCGAGCGGCACAGCCGCATCGCCGAGCTGGAACGGCAGAACGCCGCGCTCGAACTCAAGCTCGGCAGCGACGACCGCACCCGCAGCCGCGCCACCGAACTCGACAAGATGCTCAAGACCGCGGGCGCCGGCCAGTACGGCATCAAGGGCGCCCAGGTCATCGCCATAGGAGCCGCCCAGGGCTTCTCCTGGACGGTCACCATCGACGCGGGCAGCAACGACGGCATCAGCCGCGACATGACCGTGCTCAACGGGGACGGGCTCGTCGGCCGGGTCACCACCGTCGCCGCCTCCACCGCCACGGTGCTGCTCGCCAACGACCCCGACTTCACCGTCGGCACCCGGATGGAGGGGACCGACGAACTGGGCTTCGCCACCGGCCAGGGCGGCCGTGACCTGCGCGTCCAGCTCCTCAACGGCAAGGCCGTGGTCAAGGAGGGCGACCGGCTCGTCACCTTCGGCTCGCACGGCGACCAGCCCTTCGTGCCCGGGGTCCCGGTCGGCGAGATCACCCGCGTCGACCCGTCCAACGGGGACCTGACCCGCACCGTCCAGGTCCGTCCGTACGTCGGCTTCACCCGGCTCGACATCGTCGGCGTCGTCGTACAGCCGCCGCGCGAGAACCCGCGCGACACGGTGCTGCCGCCGAAGCCCGCGAAGCCGAAGCCGACACCCACCGTGACGGTCACGGCCACCCCCTCCGCCCCCGCCCCCGACGGGAACTGACCGATGCGACTCAACCGGATCCTGCTCTCCACGGCCCTCGTCGTCGTCGCGCTCGTTCTCCAGGTGGGCATCCTCGCCCGGCTGCAACTGCCCGGCGCGGTGCCCGACCTCACCCTGCTCACCGTCCTCGGCCTCGCACTGGTGTACGGGCACACCGGTGGCGCCCTTGTCGGCTTCGGCGCCGGCATCCTCGCCGACCTCGCACCGCCCGCCGACCACGCCGTGGGCCGCTACGCCCTCGTCCTCTGCCTCGTCGGCTACCTCGCCGGCCTGGCCAAGCCGGAGAGCGGCCGGGTCCGCTCGGCCACCGGCCCGCTCCTCGTCGTGGTGGGCGCGGCCGTCGGCACCACCCTGCTCTACTCCGGCGTGGGCGCCCTCGTCGGCGACACCGCCTNNACCGCCGCCCGCCAGGTCGGCCTCGGCGGCCTGCTCGCCACCGCCGCGCTGTACGACCTGCTGCTCGCGCCGTTCGTCGTACCGCTGGTGATGGCTCTCGCCCGGCGCACCCGCAACGACCGGCTGGCCGAGTCCCCGGGCGGCACCGGCACCACCGAGGGCGCGTACGGCAGCTGGCTCACCGCCGGCACCGGGCTGCGGGTCGGCCCCGGACGCCCCGGCCGGGGCACCGGCCGGCTCGCCGGCCGGAGAGGCGGCCTGCTCGGCAGGTCGGCGGTCAAGCCGCCGGTCCGGGTCAAGGGGGTCAAGCGACTGTGAGGGGCCTTCCAACTCCCGCTCCCGGACGACCGGCGGCACCACCTCAGGGGGCAGCCCTGTGAGCAACATCCCGGAGACCGGACGGACTTCCCGCGTCACCATCCGGCTCATCGCCATCCAGATACTGGTCCTCTCCCTCCTCGCGACACTCGCCGGCCGGCTCTGGTACATCCAGATCCGCAACGGCGACGAGTACATCGCCGAAGCTGCGGGCAACCACGTGCAGCAGGTCGTCCAGCCCGCCGTCCGCGGCTCCATCCTCGACGCCCGCGGCGTGCCGCTCGCCGACAACGAGACCCGTCTCGTCGTCTCCGCCAGCCGCACCGAGCTGATGAAGATGGACGACGACGGCGAGGCCGTGCTGACCCGGCTCGCCGGGGTCCTGAACCTCACGCCCAAGGAGATCTCGGACAAGGTCCGGCTCTGCGACGCCAAGACGAAGCAGCCCTGCTGGAACGGTTCGCCCTATCAGCCCATCCCGATCACCGACGAGGCCACCACCCAGCAGGCACTGACCATCCGCGAGCGCGCCGAGGACTTCCCCGGCATCACCGCCGAGCCCACCGCCGTACGCCGCTACGCCGCGCCCGCCGGTGCCGACACCGCACAGGTGCTCGGCTACCTCTCGCCGGTGACCGACGAGGAGATCCAGAAGGCCGAGCACACCGACTCGCCGTTCCTCCGCTCGGACCAGGTCGGCCGCTCCGGCCTGGAGCGCAGCTACGACGAATACCTGCGCGGCAAGGCCGGAGTCACCCGCTACGAGGTCGACAAGCTCGGCCGCGTCATGGGCAAGACCGAGAGCGACCCGGCCGTCGCCGGCCACAACGTCGTCACCAGCGTCGACGCCCGGGTGCAGGCCGTCGCGGAGAAGGAGCTGCTGAAGGCCATGAAGGAGGCCCGCAAGCAGCACGACGACAACACCGGCCGCAACTACGAGGCCGACGCCGGCGCCGTCGTCGTCCTGGAGTCCAAGACCGGCCGGGTGGTGTCGATGGCCTCGGAGCCGGACTACGACCCCAACGCCTGGGTCGGCGGCATCTCCGGCAAGGACTACGCCAAGATGACCAGCAAGGACTCCAACTACCCGCTGCTCAACCGGGCGATCCAGGGCCAAGCGGCCCCCGGCTCGATCTTCAAGGTCGTCCCGGCCGCCGCCGCGGTCAACGCCGGCTACGACTTCAACGGCAACTACGAGTGCAGCAGCTCGTACAGCATCGGCAACCAGGTCTTCAACAACTACGAGTCGAAGGGCTACGGGACGATCGACATCGCCCGTGCGCTCGAGGTCTCCTGCGACACCGTCTTCTACCGCCTCTCGCACCAGGAGTACAAGAAGGACGGCGGAATCGACCCGAAGAAGAACCCCGACGACTGGTTCTACAAGACCGCCCACCAGTTCGGGCTGGGCAAGGAGACCGGCATCGACCTCCCCAACGAGGTCTCCGGCCGGATCCCCGACCGCCAGTGGAAGAAGGACTTCTGGAAGGCCAACAAGGACAGCTGGTGCGAGCAGGCCAAGGACTGGCCGAAGAAGAAGGACTACGTCACCAAGCTCGCCCGGGAGAACTGCCTCGTCGGGATGAAGCTGCACGCCTATGACTCGGTGAACTACTCCATCGGCCAGGGCGACACCCTCGTCACCCCGATCCAGATGGCGACGATCTACGCGGCGATCAGCAACGGCGGCACGCTGTACGACCCCAGTGTCGGCAAGGCCATCGTCAGCCCCGACGGCCAGAAGGTCGAGAAGATCGAGCCGAAGGCCCACGGCAAGCTGCCGACCAGCAAGAAGACGCTCGCCCAGATCGACAAGGCGCTCGAGGGCGTGGCCACCAGGGGCACTGCCGCCTGGCGGTTCACCGGCTGGCCGCAGAAGAAGATCCCGATGCACGCCAAGACCGGTACGGCCGAGGTCTACGGCAAGCAGACGACCTCCTGGTTCGCGACCTACACCGAGGACTACACGATCGTCATGACGATCTCGCAGGGCGGCACCGGCTCCGGCGCCTCCGGGCCCGCGGTGCGCAACATCTACAACGCCCTCTACGGAGTCGACGCGAAGGGCAAGATCAACGAGGACAAGGCGCTGCTCCCGAAGCCGCAGGCCGACCTCCCGCAGATCCGCGAGGACGGCTCGATCAAGGCCCGGCCCATGCCGTCCGAGAAGGGACGGAGGGGCGGCGAATGACCACTCAGGGCTTCTCCGTCAGCCGCTACACCCCCAAGCAGGGCGCCTGGGGCCGGCTCACCGCACGGGACTCGGTGGTCCGCCGCCTCGACTGGCCGATGCTCGTGGCGTCGCTCGTGCTGTCCGGCCTCGGCTCGCTGCTCGTCTGGTCGGCGACCCGCAATCGCACCGACCTCAACCAGGGTGACCCGTACGACTACCTGGTCCGGCACACCGTCAACGTCGGCATCGGCGTCCTCCTCATGGTGGGCACGGTCTGGCTCGGCCACCGGACGCTGCGCGGGGCGGTGCCCGTGCTCTACGGCCTGTCCGTGCTGCTCGTCGCGCTCGTCCTGACGCCGCTGGGCACCACCATCAACGGCGCGCACGCCTGGCTGGACATCGGCGGCTTCTCCCTCCAGCCGTCCGAGTTCACCAAGATCACCATCATTCTGGGCATGGCGATGCTGCTGGCCGCGCGGGTGGACGCCGGCGACCGGCAGCACCCGGACCACCGCACCGTCGTGCAGGCGCTCGGCCTGGCGGTGCTGCCCATGGTCATCATCATGCTGATGCCGGACCTGGGCTCCGTGATGGTCATGGTGGTGATAGTGCTCGGAGTGCTGCTGGCCTCCGGCGCGTCCAACCGCTGGGTGATCGGCCTGATGAGCGCGGGCACGGTGGGCGCGCTGCTCGTCTGGCAGCTCGGCGTGCTCGACGAGTACCAGATCAACCGCTTCGCGGCCTTCGCCAACCCCGAGCTCGACCCGGCCGGCGTCGGCTACAACACCAACCAGGCCCGTATCGCCATCGGCTCCGGCGGCCTCTACGGCGCCGGCCTCTTCAACGGCACCCAGACCACCGGGCAGTTCGTCCCCGAACAGCAGACCGACTTCATCTTCACCGTCGCCGGTGAGGAGCTCGGCTTCCTCGGGGCGGGACTGATCATCCTGACGCTCGGCGTCATCCTCTGGCGCGCCTGCCGCATCGCCCGCGACACCACGGAGCTCTACGGCACGGTGGTCGCGGCCGGGATCATCTCCTGGTTCGCCTTCCAGTCCTTCGAGAACATCGGCATGACCCTCGGCATCATGCCGGTCGCGGGGCTGCCGCTGCCCTTTGTGTCGTACGGCGGCACCTCGATGTTCGCGGTCTGGATCGCGATCGGACTGCTCCAGTCGATCAAGGTCCAGAGACCGCTCTCGGCCTGACGGCGGACAAACGGGGCCCGGCTGCGGTCCGGGCCGCGCGCTGCACCAGCGCGCCGCGACCGCGGCCGGAGCGCCCCCCCGGACGGGAGCGCGGGGGCCCGCCCCCCGTCAGTTCGTCGTGCTCCGCGCAGACGGTACGCTGAATGGTCCCCTGTCCGCTCATGAGAGACGCCGTGATGCCTGTCGAGTCGGTCTTCCCCCGCCTGGAAGCGCTTCTCCCGCACGTACAGAAGCCGATCCAGTACGTCGGAGGAGAGCTCAACTCCACCGTCAAGGACTGGGAGGCCTGTGACGTCCGCTGGGCGCTCATGTACCCGGACGCGTACGAGATCGGACTGCCCAACCAGGGCGTCATGATCCTCTACGAGGTGCTCAACGAGCGCGAGGGCGTGCTCGCCGAGCGCACCTACAGCGTCTGGCCCGACCTCGAAGAGCTGATGCGCGAGCACGAGGTGCCGCAGTTCACCGTGGACGCGCACCGCCCGGTCAAGGCGTTCGACGTCTTCGGCCTGAGCTTCTCCACCGAGCTCGGCTACACCAACATGCTCACCGCGCTCGATCTCGCGGGCATCCCGCTCGACGCGGCGGACCGCACCGAGGACGACCCGATCGTGCTGGCCGGCGGCCATGCCGCCTTCAACCCGGAGCCGATCGCCGAGTTCATCGACTGCGCGGTCATCGGCGACGGCGAGCAGGCCGTGCTCACCATCACCGCCGTCATCAAGGCGTGGAAGGACGAGGGCCGGCCCGGCGGCCGCGAGGAGCTGCTGCTGCGGCTCGCCAGGACCGGCGGCGTCTACGTGCCCAGGTTCTACGACGTCGAGTACCTGCCGGACGGCCGCATCGCCCGGGTCGTGCCCAACACCTCGGGCGTGCCGTGGCGGGTCTCCAAGCACACCGTCATGGACCTCGACGAGTGGCCGTACCCCAAGAAGCCACTGGTCCCGCTGGCCGAGACGGTGCACGAGCGGATGTCCGTGGAGATCTTCCGCGGCTGCACCCGCGGCTGCCGCTTCTGCCAGGCCGGCATGATCACGCGGCCGGTGCGGGAGCGGAGCATCACCGGCATCGGTGACATGGTCGAGAAGGGTCTCAAGAGCACCGGCTTCGAGGAGGTCGGCCTGCTCTCGCTGTCCTCCGCGGACCACAGCGAGATCGGCGACATCGCCAAGGGCCTCGCCGACCGCTACGAGCAGGACAAGGTCGGCCTGTCGCTGCCGTCCACCCGGGTCGACGCCTTCAACATCGACCTGGCGAACGAGCTGACTCGCAACGGCCGCCGGTCCGGCCTCACCTTCGCCCCCGAGGGCGGCTCCGAGCGGATCCGCAAGGTCATCAACAAGATGGTCTCGGAGGAGGACCTGATCCGCACGGTCGCCACCGCTTACGGCAACGGCTGGCGCCAGGTGAAGCTGTACTTCATGTGCGGCCTGCCCACCGAGACCGACGAGGACGTCCTCCAGATCGGCGACATGGCGGTCAAGGTCATCGCCAAGGGCCGCGAGGCGTCCGGGCAGAACGACATCCGCTGCACCGTCTCCATCGGCGGCTTCGTGCCCAAGCCGCACACCCCCTTCCAGTGGGCGCCGCAGCTCTCCGCCGAGGAGACCGACGCCCGGCTGGGGAAGCTCCGCGACAAGATCCGCGGCGACAAGAAGTACGGCCGCTCCATCGGCTTCCGCTACCACGACGGCAAGCCCGGCATCGTCGAGGGCCTGCTCTCGCGCGGCGACCGCCGGATCGGCTCGGTCATCCGCGCGGTCTACGAGGACGGCGGCCGGTTCGACGGCTGGCGCGAGCACTTCTCGTACGACCGCTGGATGGCCTGCGCCGCGAAGACCCTGCCCGACCGGGGCGTGGACGTCGACTGGTACACCACCCGCGAGCGGACGTACGAGGAGGTCCTGCCCTGGGACCACCTGGACTCCGGGCTGGACAAGGAATGGCTCTGGGCCGACTGGCAGGAGGCGCTCGACGAGACGGAGGTCGAGGACTGCCGCTGGACGCCGTGCTTCGACTGTGGGGTCTGCCCGCAGCTCGACACGGAGATCCAGGTCGGACCCACGGGCCGGAAGCTGCTGCCGCTGTCCGTCGCGGAGTGACGGCGCGGGTGTGACGGCGNNGCACGGCCGTGCGGTGACGGCCGTGCTCGGCGCCCGTACGGCAGTCCCCGCTGCCGATGGCTCGTACCGGCCCGGGGCGCTGGGCTCCGCTCTCCCAGCCCGCTCCCGGCCCCGCGAGGACGTAACGGCCCGGCGAGGGCCCGGGGTGGCGTATACACGTATCCTGGATCGCAGTACGACCGTACTCACGAAGGACTGATCGACTCTGGGCAAGCGCCAGCCCGAAGGCCCACCGCCCGCACCGGTGGTGCAGCGCGTCAGACTGCGCTACACCAAGCGAGGCCGCCTCCGGTTCACCAGCCACCGCGACTTCCAGCGGGCCTTCGAGCGGGCCTTGCGCCGCGCCGAGGTACCGATGGCCTATTCCGCGGGCTTCACGCCGCACCCCAAGGTCTCGTACGCCAATGCCGCACCCACCGGCACCGGTAGTGAGGCCGAGTATCTCGAGATCGCCCTCGCCCAGCTCCGCGATCCCGTGGAGCTGCGGGTACTGCTCAACGAGTCGATGCCCGACGGGCTCGACATCACCGACGCGGTGGAGGCCCGCACCACGGGCCTGTCCGACCGGCTGCAGGCCTCCGTCTGGGAAATGCGCCTCGACGGAGTGACCGCGGAGGACGCCGGGCGCGCCGTCGCGGCCTTCCTCGCGGCCGATTCCGTGGAGGTCCAGCGGCGCACGAAAAACGGGATGCGCACCTTCGACGCGCGCCCCGCCGTGCTGCGTCTCGAGGCTTCCGAAGGACCGGCTGATAGGCCGGGGGTCCCGGCCTGTGCGATACTGCGCCTGGTAGTACGGCACGCCACACCCGCCGTACGACCCGACGACGTCCTGTCTGGTCTCCGAGCTACGGCCGACCTGGCGCCGCCGGTCCCCGCAGCGGTGACCAGGCTGGCGCAGGGGCTGCTCGATGAGGAGTCCGGCACGGTGACCGACCCGCTCGTGCCCGACCGCGAGGTTGTCACGGCCGCCCCACCCACGGCCGCCGGACTGTCCGCCGCGACGGAGGCACCGCCCGAGGGCGGAGTAGTGACGGAAGGTTCCGCGTAAGGACGGTCGTCGAGCGCAGCCGACGCACCAGGGAGCCACCCGGGTCCGGTAGCGCACTGACCAGGAGACTTTCGCCGGAGCCGTCCCCACGGACCGGTGAGTGAGACGACAGCTCCCGTGCGGCGCCCGCGCCCCGGACAGCGGTACCGCGCACATCACGCGGACCGCGGCCGGACACAGACGCGGCGCCCGGGAGCGTGACGGGAGAACCGCCCGCATGCTTGAGCCCATTGAGCCCACTGAGGCGGCGCGTGACAGCGCCGCCGGGGACAGCTCGGACAACAACAGCCCCAGCGACACCTTGCCGCCGCGCCGCAGGCGCCGCGCGGCCTCCAGGCCGGCCGGACCGCCGACCGCTGGCGCGG
>DOWQ01000101.1:0-6480 GCA_003519485.1 Streptomyces sp.
AGCGTTGTCGCGCCCGGCGGCGCGGGGGGCCGGCCGACGCCGGTCCGCGGTATCCGGCCGCCGCGTGCGGCGAAGGCGTCCACCGGTGCCCGGTACGCCTGTGCCAGCAGTCCGGCCAGCGCCGGGATGTGCTCGGCCATCCGGCTGTCCTTGTGGTACGCGACCGAGTGCCGTACGCGCATCGACAGGTCGGACACGGCCCGGCGGACGACGCCCGGGCCGGTGGTCCGGTACAGCTGGGTGAAGGTCACGCAGCCCTGATGCCGGATCACCTCGCCGCGGGGGCCGTTGACGGGGACGTCGTACGTGATGTCCGGAATGAAGCCGTACGGCTTGCACACCCGGCGCAGGAAGTCGTGGCAGCCGTCGGGGCCGGACGCGGCGATCCACTCCTCCCGCGCCAGGTCGGACATCGTGATCACCGGTGCCGTGGCCAGCGCGTGGTGCTCGGGGAGCGCGATGAGCATCGGACTCTCGGCGAGGAGTATCTCGCCGATCGAGTCGTCGCACGCGCCGGGCGAGCCGCCGCACTGGTCACGGAGGGCCACGTCGACCTCGCCGGCGAGCAGCAGCTCGTCCAGCTCGCAGGAGGAGTCCGCGGTCACGATGTGCAGCTGCCCGTCCGGGCGCAGCCGTCTGAGCGCGTCCAGCAGCGGCTCGTAGAGGGCGCTGGTGGCCCAGGAGACGCGTAACGTCCGCCGCTGCCGCAGCCGGTGGGCGCGCAGCTGATCGTCGAGGTCGTCGAAGCGCTGGATGATCGATTCGGCGTGGCTGAGCACGTTCGCGCCCAGAGCCGTCGGCTGGACACCGTGCACGTCCCGTACGAACAACGCCCCGCCGAGCAGCTCCTCCAGCCGGCGGACCTGACGGCTCAACGCGGGCTGCGGGAGGCCGAGTTGCACCGCTGCCCGGTTGAGGCTTCCCGCGTCCGCGATAGTGCTGAGATTGCGTAGGTGACGCAGCTGTAGCTCCATGGCGGAGAAGTTAGCCCGTACACCCGGCGGCCACCAGTGTGGAAAGACCCAAGGCCCGGTGGCCTGCCTCCTGCCGCGCCACCGCCCAGGGAAAGCCCCAGATCAGCGCGATATGCGGGTGCGGCATACCCCATTGACACTACCCAGAGCTTTTACGGAGGGCAATGATCCGGTCATCGGTTCATTGGAATCCAAACTGTCATGACCATGACCAGTCGGGGGCGAGGAAAAAATATGTTCGACGTTGAACCACTCACCAGGAATTGCGGCACTCTGCTGCCGCAGGCCTCGCACATCTGTATCGGGGTCAGTCCGTTCAACAGCTACTTCAGCACCGAACGGCTGACCGCACTGGCGGAATGGGCGCTGGCGGAATTCGACAGCTGCCACTTCTTCATCCCGGACACGGCGGCGGCGTACACGCTGGAGGCCCTGGGGTACGCCCCCGGCCGGGCCCGGCACAAGGCCCAACGCCAGGGCCAGTACGTGCACAACAAGGTCGCCACCGCGTTGCGCACGCTGGACGTCCCGGAGCCGCACGACCTCATCCTGGGCCTGGAACGGCTGGGAACCGAGTCGCGCTACTGCGAATTGCTGAACGAGGCGAACGCCCTCTTCGAGTGGGACGCCTCCTTCCGGGCCGCGTGTCTCGAGGCCTCGCACTGGGTGCTCGACCGCAAGCTGCCGCCGGGCACCGAGCCGACGGACGTCCAACTCCTTCTCGCGGTGCGGTATTTTCTCGCCGAACTCCCGCTCTTCGCGGATTCCGGAGGAATCGTGGGGACGAGCGGCTCGATGTTCGTCTATCACCAGCCGGTGAGTTTTCTCGAGCGTTTCTACGCGAGGGAGCTCACACTGACGCCGGCCGACGGCCAGGGATTCCTCGTCGTACGGGAACAGGACCGGGGCCCGGCACCCGAGCGCGAGCGGGAAGCCGGTGCGGACAGCCGTCTGCGGCAGGCCGCCGGGGTGAATCGCCGGTGACCGCCGCCGACAGTGAACAGCTCGACGACTACTCGCTGACGCGGGTGCCGGCCGAGGCGCGCCACTCGTGGGTGTCCGTCGCCGTGCAGCGGTTCGGGCAGGTGTCCTCCTTCCAGCAGTTCCTGGTGGGCGCGGTCCTCGGGTTCGGCATGACCTTCACCGACGCCGTCATCGCGATCACCATCGGCTCCGTGATGCTCGAGATCATCACGATCCTGCTGGGCATCGCCGGTGTGCGGGAGGGCCTGTCGACCTCGGTGCTCGCCCGCTGGTCGGGCTTCGGACGCAAGGGCTCGGCCCTGGTGGGCATGCTGATCGCGCTGAGCCTCGCCGGCTGGTTCGGGGTGCAGAACGGGGTCTTCGCGCAGGGCATGCACGACCTCGCCGGCTGGTCGCCGGAGTGGGCATGGGCGCTGCTCGGCGGTGCGGTGATCACCGTGATCACGGTGTTCGGCTTCACCACGATGGCCTGGACCGCCTATCTCACGGTGCCGGCCTTCCTGCTCCTCGCCTCGTACTCGATCGCGGACGCGCTCACCGAACACTCGCTGGGCGACCTCATGACCTCCGCGCCGCCGGGCCCGGCGATGTCGCTGGCCGAGGGGACGACCCTGGTGGCCGGCGCGTTCATCCTCGGCGCGATCATGACGCCGGACATGACGCGGTTCAACCGGCGCCCGTCCGACGTCGTCAAGCAGACGCTGATCAGCGTGACGCTGGGGGAGTACCTCATCGGGCTGACCGCGGTGCTGCTCGCCCACGCCGCCCGTACCTCGGACATCGTCGGGATCATCACCACGTCCTCCGGGCTGCTCGGCACGCTCGTCCTGGCGACCGCGATCCTCAAGATCAACGACTGGAATCTGTACTCGTCCTCGCTGGGCCTGGTGAACTCCATCGACGTGCTCTGCGGCCGGCGGGTCAGCCGGCGCACGGTGACGCTGGTGATCGGTACGGCCGGCACCGCGCTGTCGGCCGTGGGGATCGTGGACAACTTCACGGACTTCCTGGAGACCATCGGCATCCTCGCGCCACCCGTGGCCGGGATCATCATCGCCGAGTACTTCGTGGTGCGGCAGTACCGCGCCGAGCTCGACCGGGCGCGGGAGAACGGCACCATGCCCGCCGGCAGCCCCGACTGGCTGCCGCTGTCCCTGGTCTGCTGGGCCGTCGGCTCCCTCACCGGCCACTACCTGGACGCCGGAATCCCGGCGATCAACGCGGTCGCCGCCGCCTTCCTGCTGTACGCGGTGGCGGGCCGGGCGACGCTCGCGCGGCGCAAGCCGGCCCACGCCCGCACCACCTCTCCCGATGCCGACATGACGAGAACCGGAGGATGACGTGCTACCGCTGGTCACCAGGGACGATCTGGAGGCGGAGATCCACCGCGCCGCCGTGGTCGTGATCGACACCATGCCGACGGCGTACTACGAGCGGGAACATCTCCCCGGCGCGCTCAACATCCCCGGCTTCCCGTACGAGGAAGCCGCCCGGTTCACCGACGAGTTCGCCCCCCGGCTGCTGCCGGAACTCACCGCCCCGATCGTCGTGTACTGCGCGAACACGCCGTGCCGGAACAGCGAACTCGTCGGCGCGCGGCTGGTGGAGCTCGGCTACACGCAGGTCCGCAAGTACCGCGAGGGAATCGAGGACTGGGTGAGCGCCGGCCTGCCCACCGAGGCGGGCCCGGCCTGACCGGCCTCCCACGATCTCCGGGGCCATGCCGGCCCCGGCATCCGATGCACCGAGCCGGTGCACCGCAGCCGGTGCACCGNNGCACCGAGAAGAGAGGACAGATCGATGCTACGCAATATGACAGTCGCGGCGGCCACGGTGGTGGCGCTGCTGGGGGGCGTCGCACCCGCCGTAGCCGCCTCGCACGCGGAGACCACCGCGTCGAGCCCCGTCATGTCGGCCGACCCCACGGTCATCGATGTGACGGCGGCCAACTACGAGCAGGTCATGCAGATGTCCCACACCAAGCCCGTGGTGTTGGACTTCACCGCCTCCTGGTGTTACTGGTGCCAGAAGCAGAAGCCGTACCTGCAGAAGTTCAACGCCGACGACGGCGGTTCGTGGATCTGGGCCCGGGTCGACGTCGACCGCAACCGGGACCTGTCGCGCAAGTACCGGATCAACGGCATTCCGGACCTGCTCAACATCCAGAAGGGTGTGGAGGCGGGCAGCCGTCACCAGGGTTTCGACGGCCCGGCGGCCCTGCGCACCTGGCTGGACAACCTCTGATCCACAGCCGCCGCGTGACCGGCGGCGGCCGGTGAGTACCCGGCCAGGCCGGTCTCCCCACGGGACCGGGTGATCCTGCCGGCCTCCGGCCCGGCGTGCTCCAGGGGCACGCCGGGCCGCGAGCCCCCGCGGCGTCCATTGCCGGCCGCGCACATCCCCCCTCATCCCCTCATTCCCCTCCGCAAGTACCCCTGTGAAACCGTGAAAGGTACGCGATGATCAAGAAACCCCCGCTCCGGCCGGTTGCCGGAGCCTTCGCCGCGGCAGCCATGGCGCTGCCGCTGCTGCTCCAGACGTCCGCGGCGGGCGCCACCGGCGCGGAGGACACCGCGGTGTACGTCGTCCGCATCCACGACACGGAGGCCTCGGAAAGTGCGGTCACCCGGGCGGCGGAGGCCATGGTCAGCGACGACGGCGGGACCCTGCGGAGGGTCTATTACTCGGCGCTCCAGGGCTTCTCCGTCTCGCTGACCGCCGACCAGGTCAAGAACTACCTCAAGGACACCCGCGTCAACTCAGTGACGAGCGACCGGACCTACCGGGTCGCCGGCCGGCAGCAGGACACCCGGCGGACCGCGGGCACCGAGGTGCGGACCGCGGGCACCCAGGTCTCGCCGCCCTCGTGGGGCCTGGACCGGCTGGACCAGCGGGGCTTACCGCTGGACGACTCCTACACGTATCCGAATACCGCGAGCGGCGTGCACGTCTACGTCGTGGACACCGGTGTGCGCACCGGTCACTGGGAGTTCGGCGGTCGGGCCCGGGCGGCGTACGACGCGGTCAACCGGACCAGCGGCGGCGTGAGGGACACCGACTGCAACGGACACGGCACCGCGACGGCCGCGACCGCCGCCGGCAAGTGGAGCGGCGTGGCGAAGCAGGCCACGATCGAATCGGTGCGGGCCTTCGGCTGCGACGGCACCGGGACGATGGAACACATCATGTCCGCCGTCGACTGGATCGACGCCCACGCGCAGAAGCCGACGATCGTTAATCTCGGATTATCCGGCCCCGCCGGTTCGGTTCTCGACCTCCAGCTCTACGGCATGACCCAGCACGGGATCGGCTACACGGCGGCCGCCGGGAACGGCGACGAGAACGGGAAGGCCGTCGAGTCGTGCGAGACGACACCGGCCCGGCAGACCACCGCCATCACCGTCTCCGCCACCGACAGCGACGACACCAGGCCGGACTGGGCCAACTACGGTTACTGTCTCCACCTGTTCGCTCCGGGCGACCGCATCCTGACGGCCGGCGGCGACAGCAACTACGACTACACGCTGCTCAGCGGGACGTCGGCGGCCACCGCTGAAGTCACCGGCGTCGCCGCGATGTATCTGTCGGAGCACCCCGACACCTCCCCGGAGGAACTCGACAAGGCGCTGGCCGAGGCCGCGACCGAGGGCCGGGTCGGCAACCCGGGCGAAGAGTCCAAGAACCTGCTCGCGTACGTCGGGACGGAAGCTCCCGGCGCCGGGGCGGCGGCGCCCGCGGCACCGAAGGACGGCATACCGGGCCAGGGCGCGGCGGGACGTGACGCCCGGTGAACCGCAGCGTGCGAGACGTCATCGTCATCGGCTCCGGGCCGGCCGGATACACCGCCGCCCTCTACACCGCGCGAGCCGATCTCAACCCCTTGGTGTTCTGCGGCGCGGTCTTCATAGGCGGCTCCCTCACCACGACCACCGAGGTGGAGAACTTCCCCGGCTTCCCGCTCGGCGTGCAGGGCCCGGAGCTGATGGACAACATGCGCGACCAGGCGGTCCGCTTCGGCGCCGAGATGGTCGAGGACGACATCGTCGCCGTCGACCTCGCCGGTGAGATCAAGAGCGTCACCGACTCCCACGGCCGGACCCACCACGCCCGGACGGTCGTTGTCGCCACCGGCTCGGGCTACCGCAAACTCGGTCTGCCGAACGAGGAGGAGCTGTCGGGCCGTGGCGTGTCCTGGTGCGCCACCTGCGACGGGTTCTTCTTCCGAGGGCACGACCTGGCCGTCGTCGGCGGCGGTGACACGGCGCTGGAGGAGGCCACCTTCCTCACCCGCTACGCCCGGTCCGTGACGGTCGTCCACCGCCGGGAGGCCCTGCGCGCCTCCAAGGTCATGCAGGCCCGGGCCTTCGCCCACGACAAGATCACCTTCGCCTTCGACAGCGAGGTCGCGGAGATCCACGGCGATACGGACCTCTCCGGCGTGACCCTGCGCGACACCCGTACCGGGGCCACGCGCGAACTCGCGGTCACCGGGCTGTTCATCGCCATCGGCCACGACCCGCGC
>DOWQ01000101.1:6558-6787 GCA_003519485.1 Streptomyces sp.
GCCGCGCTGGACGCCGAGCGCTACCTGGCGGCTCTCGATGACATCCCCGCCCCCGAGGGATCGGCGGCCGGCGCGGCCGCGGCCGTGGCCGGCGGCGGGTAGAACGCGGGGCACCTGGGGGTGCTTCACGCGGTAGGGCCGGTCATCCGGAGGGGCGGATGGCCGGCCCGTCGGCTTTGCGACGCAGACGCGCGCGGCAGCGCGGGGCACCGGGCCGGGCGCCACAAGC
>DOWQ01000443.1 GCA_003519485.1 Streptomyces sp.
AGGAAGTGGAGGGAAAGGCAGCCCCGGAGGCACCGGCGCGGTAAGCCCGGGCGGCCCCAGCAGCACGCGCAACACCGACAGCACCAGCAGCGGCACCGGGGAAACCGTCACCGTGCCCGAGCCTGGGCGGGCCGCCCAGCTCGCCCGGCAGCGGGCCGCCCTGGCAACGGCCCGGGAGAAGCGGGCCCGCGAGGCCGACCCGGAGCGGTCCGGGCTGCGCCGCTCGGTGCTCGCGGAGGCCGGGGTCGCCGTACTGCTGCTGGCCGTCACGACGGTTCTGACGAGTACCGAGCCGGCGCGTACGGCAGACGCGGCACGGGCGTCCGCGGAAGCCCCTGCCGCCGCGTCGCCCGCCCAGCCGGTCTCGGTCGACATCCCCTTCGACACCGGCGGCAAGGACGGCGCGGGCCGCGCGCTCGTCGACCTCGACCCGGGCCGTACCGGCCGCAACGCCGTGCACATCCGGCTCGAACATCCGGACGGCACGCCGCTGGACGCTCCCGAGGTGAAGCTCTCCTTCACGCTGCCCGCCAAGAACCTCGGACCGCTGCCCGTCGAGTCGCCGCGGATCGATGCCGGCCACTGGTCCGCGACCGATGTGCAACTCCCGATGACAGGCACCTGGGAGTTGTCCCTCACCGTGCGGACCTCCGATATCGACCAGGTGACCGAGACCAGAAACGTGAAGATCGGCTGATGACGGACCACTACTTCTCCAGGCGCAGACTGCTCGGGACCGCGGGAGCCGCAGGCGCCGCCGGAATCGCGGCGGGCACGACGGGCGGTGCGATCGGCGCCGTCGCCGTCCAGGACGACCCCACGGCGCTGACCACCGTCGGGTCGACCGCCGTCATGTTTCACGGGAAACATCAGGCGGGCATCACCACGGCCGCCCAGGCGCGCGGCCATCTGGTCGCCTTCGACCTCGGCCCCGGGGCCGGCCGCAAGGCCGCCGCCGCACTGCTGCGCCGCTGGAGCGGAACGGCCGAGCGGCTGACGGCGGGCCGTACCGCCACGGACGACACCGGCGTCGCGCTGGATGCCGGCCCGTCCTCGCTGACCGTCACCTTCGGCTTCGGACGGAGCTTCTTCGGCCGTACGGGTCTGGCCGATCAGCTCCCCGCGGCGCTGGACCCTCTCCCGGACTTCTCCTCGGACGCCCTCGACCCGGAGCGCGGTAACGGCGATCTGTGGGTGCAGCTCGGCGCCGACGACGCGCTGGTCGCCTTCCACGCGCTGCGCGCGCTCCAGAAGGATGCCGCCGGCACCGCGCGGGTGCGCTGGCAGATGACCGGGTTCAACCGCTCCGCCGGCGCGACCGCCCGGCCCCTGACCGCGCGCAACCTGATGGGCCAGGTCGACGGCACCAACAATCCGCGGCCGGCGGACGAGGACTTCGACGAGCGGATCTTTGTACCGGCCGGCGGCGGAGAGAAGGAACCGGCCTGGATGGAGGGCGGCTCCTATGCGGTGGTGCGCCGCATCCGGATGCTGCTCGACGACTGGGAGGAGCTGCCGCTCGGCGAGCAGGAGCGGGTCATCGGGCGGCGCAAGTCCGACGGCGCACCGCTGACGGGCGGCACCGAGACCACTCCCCTGGACCTGGAGCGGACAGGCCCGGACGGCAAGGCCGTCATCCCCGCGAACGCGCACGCCCGGATCGCCGCACCGGAGGCGAACGGCGGCGCGGCCATGCTGCGGCGGCCGTACTCCTACCACGACGGCTTCGACGAGAAGGGCGTACCGGACGCGGGCCTGCTGTTCATCTGCTGGCAGGCGGATCCGCTGAAGGGCTTCGTGCCGGTGCAGCGCAAGCTCGACCGGGGTGACGCGCTCTCGCCCTTCATCCGGCACGAGGCGAGCGGCCTGTTCGCCGTGCCCGGCGGCTGCGAGCCGGGCGGTTATGTGGGCCGGTCGCTGCTGGAGGGCTGACCCGGCGTACGTCGGTATCGTGGGTGTCCCGCCGGGACAAGGAGCCGCGCAACGATGTCCGCCAGCCGCTATACGTACCTCGGACCCGAGGGCACTTTCACCGAGGCCGCCCTGCGGACGCTGCCTGAGGCGGCGATGCGTGAGCTCGTCCCGATGGTCTCGGTGCCGACCGCTCTCGACGCCGTACGGGCCGGTGAGGCGGGCGGCGCGCTGGTGCCGATCGAGAACTCGGTCGAGGGCGGCGTCACGGCGACGCTCGACGAGCTCGCCACCGGCGAACCGCTGATGATCTACCGTGAGGTGCTGCTGCCGATCGCCTTCGCGCTGCTCGTGCGGCCGGGCACGCAGCTCTCCGACGTGAAGACGGTGACGGGCCACCCGGTGGCCCAGCCCCAGGTGCGCAAGTGGCTGGCGGCGCACCTGCCGGACGCCCTGTGGGAGTCGGCGGCGTCCAACGCCGACGGCGCCCGGCTGGTGCAGGAGGGCCGTTACGACGCGGGGTTCGCGGGCGAGTTCGCCGCCCGGACCTACGGGCTGGAGGCGCTGGTCACCGACATCCACGACGCTCCGAACGCGATGACCCGCTTCATCCTGGCCGGTCGCCCGGCCCGCCCCGCGGCGCGGACCGGAGCGGACAAGACGTCCGTGGTGATCTGGCTGGGCGACGACCACCCGGGTGCGCTGCTGGAACTGCTCCAGGAGTTCGCGGCCCGCGGCGTCAACATGATGCGGATCGAGTCCAGGCCCACGGGCGCCGGGATCGGCCGGTACTGCTTCTCGATCGACTGTGAGGGCCACATCGCCGACCGCCGGGTGGGCGAGGCCCTGATGGGCCTCAAGCGGATCTGCCCCCAGGTGCGGTTCCTCGGCTCCTACCCGCGGGCCGGTGTGGAACCGGAGGATGTCCCGTCCCTGCGGCACGGGACCTCGGACGCGGAGTTCTCGGCGGCCTCCGACTGGCTGTCGCGCTGCCTGGACGGCCGGGCCTGACGAGTGCCCGGCCTGTCGACGGGCTTCCCCGGCGCCGCGGGCGGGCTGTCCGGGCGCCGGCCGGCTGAACGGGCGCCGCGACCCGGTGTGTACGAGGTGACCGTACGGGCTGTGCACAGGTTCGCGAGTTATCCACAGGTTGCTCTGCGGCCTGGGGACAAGTCGACACGGAAATCCGGCATAATCGACAAATCTCCCCAGCATGGCCACTTTTACCCACAGCACCGCAAGCTCCCTTTCGTCACCTCAATTCCTTTGATGAACTCTTTGGAGTGAGGCATTACCGCCCGAAAGAGTGTGTGGAAAGGGTTTGGGAGGGGAATCCATCCGCCAGCACATCGCGACCGGAATGATCAATTCCGACTTCCACAGATCTCCCTCACAGCCTGTGGATAAGTTATCGCTTTACCGTCCCACCTGTGGACAACTTTCCCGCCGACAGCCGGTAACGGCCCCCCGACCGGCGGGATCCCGACTTCGTCCGCGAACGCGCATTTCGCTCCACACCAGGGCCTGCACACCTCTTGCCCCGATGTGTTCAAGAAATTCCCTATTCCGACAAAAATGGACAAATGACACGCAAAGGAATAACGGGTTCGAGCAGCAGCGGTCGGCACCGGTAACCTGGCGGGGTGATTGACCTTCGCCTGCTCCGTGAGGACCCCGACCGTGTCCGCGCGTCCCAGCGCGCCCGTGGAGAGGACGTCGCCCTCGTCGACGCCCTGCTCTCCGCCGACGAGCGACGCAGGTCGTCCAGCGTCCGCTTCGACGAACTCCGCTCCGAGCAGAAGTCGCTCGGCAAGCTCATCCCCAAGGCCACCGGCGACGAGAAAGCCGGGCTGCTGAAGCAGGCCGGCGAGCTGTCGGCGGCCGTCAAGGCGGCCGACGCCGAGCAGAACGAGGCGGCCCAGGAGACTCAGCGCCTGCTGCGCGGCCTGGGCAACCTCGTCCACCCCGACGTCCCCGTCGGCGGCGAGGAGGACTTCACCGTCCGGGAGACCGTCGGCGTCCCCCGCGACTTCGCCGCCGAGGGCTTCGCACCCAAGGACCACCTGGAGCTCGGCCAGCTGCTCGGCGCGATCGACGTCGAACGCGGCGCCAAGGTCTCCGGCTCCCGCTTCTACTACCTGACGGGCATCGGCGCGCTGCTGGAGCTCGCCCTCGTCAACGCCGCCATCGCCCAGGCAACCGACGCCGGCTTCATCCCCATGCTGACGCCCGCGCTGGTCAAGCCGCGCGCCATGGAGGGCACCGGCTTCCTGGGCCAGGCCGCCGAGAACGTCTACCACCTGGAGAAGGACGACTACTACCTGGTCGGCACCTCCGAGGTCCCGCTCGCGGCGTACCACATGGACGAGATCCTCGAGGCGGACAAGCTGCCGCTGCGCTACGCCGGCTTCTCGCCCTGCTTCCGGCGCGAGGCGGGCACGTACGGCAAGGACACCCGGGGCATCTTCCGCGTCCACCAGTTCGACAAGGTCGAGATGTTCTCGTACATCGCCCCGGAGGACTCCGAGGCCGAGCACCAGCGGCTGCTGGAGTGGGAGAAGCAGTGGCTGACCGCCCTGGAACTGCCGTTCCAGGTGATCGACGTGGCCACCGGCGACCTGGGCTCCTCCGCCTCCCGCAAGTTCGACTGCGAGGCGTGGATCCCCACCCAGGGCAAGTACCGCGAGCTCACCTCCGCCTCGAACTGCAATGAGTTCCAGGCCCGGCGGCTGTCGGTGCGGATGCGCGAGGGCAAGCGGGTACGCCCGCTGGCGACGCTCAACGGCACCCTCTGCGCCGTGCCCCGCACCATCGTCGCGCTGCTGGAGAACCACCAGCAGCCGGACGGCTCGGTGCGTGTGCCGGAGATGCTCCGCCCCTACCTCGGCAACCGGGAGCTCCTGGAGCCCACGGCCAAGTGAGCTCCTCCCGAACCGACCGCTCCCGGTACCCGCGCGGGCCGCTGCCGTACCGCCTGATCGCGACCGATCTGGACGGCACGCTGCTGCGCGAGGACGGCACCGTCTCGCAGCGCTCCCGGGACGCGCTCGCCGCGGCCACCGAGGCCGGCGCCGCGCACATCATCGTCACCGGCCGTGGCGTGCCGTGGGCCCGGCACATCCTGGACGACCTGGACTACCGCGGTCTCGCCGTCTGCGGACAGGGCGGTCAGGTCTACCACGCGGGCGAGCACCGGCTGCTGACCTCCGTCACGCTCGACCGGCAGCTCGCCGGGCTGGCGCTGGCCAAGATCGAGGCGGAGACCGGCCCGCTGGCCCTGGCCGCGAGCCGCGACGGCCTCCGGGGCGAGGTGCTGATCGGCCCCGGCTACCGCACGCAGGAGGGCCCGCTGCCCAGCGTCGCCGTGGACCACCAGGACGAGCTGTGGTCGGCGCCGATCAACAAGATCTACCTCCAGCACCCGGAGCTGGACGACGACGCCCTCACCGCAGTCGCTCGCACCGTCGCGGGTGACCTCGTCGGGGTGACGATGGCGGGCCCCGGCATCGTGGAGATTCTGCCGCTCGGGCTCACCAAGGCCACCGGGCTCTCGCTGGCCGCCCGCAGACTGGGCTTCCGGGCCGCGGACACCATCGCCTTCGGTGACATGCCGAACGACATCCCGATGTTCGGCTGGGCGGCGCACGGGGTCGCGATGGCCAACGCGCACCGCGAGCTCAAGGCCGTCGCCGACGAGATCACCGCCTCCAACGACGAGGACGGCATAGCCGTCGTCGTCGAACGCCTGCTCGGCTGACCTGCGCCCTCTCCGCCGGAGGACCGGAGTCGTGACCATCCGATCGTCGGATCGTTGGACACCGTGCGTGAAGGCAACTGGAGTTCGAGGCGTCGAGAGTATGTGAAGTGGCGGATTGCCGGGCGACAGAACCGGTCATCGAGTATGTGGCCAGCGTGAGCAGCCTTCGCTCCTGGTCCCTGAATACGGGCGAGTCCGCAACCGTATCCAGAACAGCTGGAGGGCATCCTCATGCCACCCGAATCCTCATTGCTCGAATCCCGAACGCTGCGCGACAGGGTCGCGCAGCGCACCGGCGTGCTCGACAAGGTCAAGGTCCTGGCGCTCCTGCCGGACGGGCTGCATGTCACGACACGCATGGTCGCCGGGTACTTCGAGGTCCCCGAGGAGACCGTCAGGCAGCTCGTCGCCCGACACCGCTCCGAACTGTCGGCCAACGGCATGGCCACGCTACGCGGCTCCGACCTGGCGCTTTTTAAGCGTGACGTGCTGTCACGCTATTCCGGGACGAGTTATCCACAGGCCAAGTCGAACCTAGGGGTCTTCACTCGCCGCGCGGTGCTCAATGTCGCGATGCTGCTCCGCGACAGCGAGGTCGCCCGGCAGGTCCGTACGTATCTCCTCGACGTGGAGGAGACTGCCCGGCCGGGCCGCCCGACCGGCCGCCGGCCCGCCGAACGCCCGCTCGAGGCTCGGGTGACGGACGTCGAGTCCTGCCTCGGCGATGTCGGGGCCGCGCTGCGCGAGCTGGGGCCGGTGCTCCAGCGGACCTCGGCCCGGCTGGATCGGATCGACCAGCGGCTGGACCTCATGGACAGCCGGCTCGCCTTCATGGACCGGCGGCTCGACAACACCAATCAGGTCGTCTGCGCGGTGAGCGAGCGCATGGCCGACATGGACGTAAGGCTGCGCGAGGTGCAGGAGGAGATGACTCGGCCGCAGCTGCCACGCGGCAGGCGGCGGTAACGGACGGAGATCGTCCCGGCCGGTCGACGCCAATGACGAGCGCATGAGCAGGAATGCATGAGCACAAGGCCCATGAGCTCCGGCGCATGAGCAGGGGCGCGCACCATCCAGGTGCGCGCCCCTGTGCCCAATACCCCCGGGCCCGCGGCCGGACGGCCCCCGGCGGCTACTCCTCGCCCGCCAGGGTCAGCCCGCGCAGCTTCTGCCCGGCGTACCAGGTCGCGCCCGCCGTGACTGCCGCCAGCAGGACCACCGCCAGCGGCAGTCCGACGTCGGACACGACCAGCCCGCCGTCGGCGGTCTTCTGCCCGAGGGCCAGTGCCCACTGCTGGACACTGAGGGTCCGGGCGCCCGCCACCAGGCTGCCGAAGAGCGACTCCCACACCAGCGCGTAGACGAGGCCGACGACGACCGCGTGCCGGGTGAGGGTACCGAGCAGCAGGAACATCGCGCTGTACGCCACCGAGGCCACCGCGGCGGAGACGGCGTAGGCGACCGCGATCCCCTGGCTGTTGCCGTTGAGGATGAGACCGGCGAGCAGCGTGGGCAGCGCCGAGAAGACGACGGTGACGCCGATCGCCACCAGCAGCTTGGTGAAGATGAGCGTCGGCCGCTTCACGGGCTTGGCCAGCAGATAGACGATCGAGCCGTCGTCGATCTCCGGCCCGATCGCGCCCGTACCGGCGATGACGCCGATCAGCGGCACCATCGTGGCGAGTGCGAAGCCGCCCAGGACATCGGCGGCGATCTGGTCGTCGGCCCCGGTCAGCAGCCGTACCGCCAGCGAGATGACCAGCAGCAGGGCGGGCAGGATGAAGAGGATCAGTGCCCGGCGGCGGCCGAGCACTGCCCGGTAGGTGAGCCGGGCGACCGTGGAGTTGTACATCGGTTCGGGCTCCTTCAAGCCGCTGGGCCGCTAAGCCGCTACGAGGTAGGAGAAGACGCTCTCCAGGGACTCGTCGGAGGGCGAGACCGTGAGGAGCCGGATGCCGTGCTCGCGGGCGACCCGCGGCAGCAGCTCGGTGAAGCGGAGGAAGTCGACGGCCTGGACGCGCAGGGCCTGCTCCGCGCGGTCGATCTCGATCCCCGCCGTGGACGGGTCGGCGATCAGCGCGGCGGCCAGGGCCCGGTCGTCGCTGGACCGTACGAGATAGCGGTGCGGCCGGTCCGTCATCAGCCGGCGGATCTTCCGGAAGTCGCCGGAGGCGGCGTGCCGGCCGGCGACGATCACCTCGATGTGGCCGGCCAGCTGCTCGACCTCCTCCAGGATGTGCGAGGAGAACAGGACGGTCCGGCCGTCGTCACCCATCCGCCGCAGCAGCTCCATCAGCTGCATCCGCTGCCGCGGGTCCATGCCGTTGAACGGCTCGTCGAGCAGCAGCACGGCCGGCTCGTGGACCAGCGCGGACGCCATCTTCACCCGCTGCCGCATGCCCTTGCTGTACGTGGAGATCCTGCGGTCCCGCGCGTACTCCATCTCGACGGTGGCGAGCGCCGCCCGCGCCGCGCCGGCCGGGTCGGGCAGGCCGTGCAGCTCGGCGTTGGCGAGCACGAACTCCTGCCCCGTCAGGAAGTCGTACATCGCCTCGCGTTCGGGGACGATGCCGACCCGGCGGTACGTCCGCTCGTTGCGCCAGACCGTGGCGGCGTCGAGGGTGACGGTGCCGGTCGAGGGGGCGAGGAAGCCGCCCATCATGTTGATGAGGGTGGACTTGCCCGCGCCGTTGGGGCCGAGCAGCCCGGTCACGCCGGGGCCGATCGTCATGGTGATGTCGTTGACGGCGACGACGTTGCCGAACCAGCGCGAGACGTTGTCGATGTTGAGGGTGGTCACAGCCCGACCTTCCGGTAGCGGCGCATCAGCAGTCCGTACGAGCCCGCGATCAGCCCGAGCACGACCGCGAGACAGACGAGTCCGGCGAGCGTGCCGGGCGGCCCGTAACCGCCGGGGAAGGCGGAAGTCGCGCCGAGGAACTGCGTCTGCACGCCGTCGATGAGGGTGACCGGCGAGAACAGGCCGAGCCAGCCGACGGCGTCGGTGCCGCCCTGCTCCTCGGCGATCGCCTGAACGGTGCTCACCGCGCCGTACGAAATGGTCATCAGCGCGATGACGGCGGCCACCCCGAAGCCGCGGCGCGGCGTGAGCGCCGCCACGACCAGGCCGACGCCGGCGAAGAGCACGGACAGCAGCGCCACGGACACCAACCCCTGTGCGAACCCCTTCGTCTGGTCCGCGAAGTCGAACTTCGCGAGCAGCGCGCCGACGTAGAGGACGACGAGCGGCGCGGCGGTGAGGAGGAACATCGCCGAGGCCAGCGCGGCGTACTTCGACACCACGTAGTCCACACGTTCGACCGGGCGGGAGAAGTAGAGCGGCACCGTACGGAAGCGCAGGTCGCGGGAGACCGACTGGGGCGCCTGTGCGGCGAGGAAGAGCGCGATGACGGTCTGCAGGTAGAGCGCGTACCGCGTGTACTCCAGCGGCAGGTCCTTGGCGCCGGTGGTGACGGCGACCGCCACGATGATGCCCGCCGGCAGGCACATCACGGCGAACAGCAGCATCGGCAGCACCTTGGACTTGGCCGAGCGGCCGAAGCCGTACGCGCCGCGCAGGCTCTGCGAGAAGAGCGAGCGCCGGGCGTACGCGCGGCCGAGGCGCGGGCCGTCGTAGTTGCGGTAGCCGATGTTGTGGATACGGGTCGGGTCGGCGGCGGTTGCCCCCGCGGCCGTGGCCGTGGCCGTGGCAAGCTCCGTTCCGGAGGCTCCCGGAGCCCCGGATGCTCCCGAGGCTCCGGAGGCCGCCGGTCCGGTCGTGGTCTCAGGCGGCATCGCGGCCACCTCCGTTCTGCCCGGCCGGGCGGTCTGCGCGCTGGGGGGCCTGGTCGTCGTCGGAGCGGAAGACCTCCGAGATGTGGTGCCGGCGCTGTTCCATGCGCACCAGCCCGAGCCCCAGGTCGGCGACGGTGTCGCGGACCGTGTCGTACGTACGGTCGCCGTCGGCCTCCAGGAGCAGCACCCGGCCGGCGCCGGGGGCGCGTCCACCCGCCCGCACCTTTACGCCCGCGCGGTCCAGCGCCTCGGTGAGCGCGGCCGTGCCGTCGGGGTGCCGGTCGGTGTCCGTGACCTCGACCGCGAGGGTCGCGGTGGCCTGGGTGAAGTCGCTGGTGGAGCTGGACCGGAGCAGCGCGCCGCCGTCGATGACGACGACGTGGTCGCAGATCCGTTCCAACTCGCCGAGCAGGTGCGAGGTGACCAGGACCGAGATGCCGAAGTCGGTATGGACCCGGCGGATCAGCGCGAGCATCTCGTCGCGGCCGACCGGGTCGAGGCCGTTGGTCGGTTCGTCGAGGAGGACCAGCCGCGGGTCGTGGACGAGCGCCTGTGCGAGCTTGACGCGCTGCTTCATGCCGGTCGAGTAGCCGCCGATGGGCCGGTACCGCTCCTCGTAGAGGCCGACGTGGCGCAGGGTGTCGGCGGTCCGCTCGCGGGCGGCGTTCGGCGGCAGCCCGGACATCCGCGCCATGTGGACGACGAATTCGGTGGCCGAGACGTCCGGTGGCAGACAGTCGTGCTCGGGCATGTAGCCGACGCTCTCCCGGATGGCGCCGCCCTCGGTGGCGACGTCGAGTCCGAGCACGGCGGCGCTGCCCTCGGTGGCGGGGGACAGCCCGAGCAGGATCTTGATCAGTGTGGACTTACCGGCCCCGTTGGCGCCCACCAGCCCGGTCACACCCGGCGCGATGGTCATGGAGAGCCGGTCGAGCGCGGTCACCCGGGGGAACCGCTTGCTGAGGCTTTCGGTCGCGATCACAGTCACGTCATCGACGGTAGTGTCGCCCGCCGCGCCGGTCGTCAGCCCTGACGGCTGTATCGGCGTCAGACTCCAGGAGTACGAACCCGTAGGGGGCCGTACCCCTTTGCTGTTACCGGCGGTATCTTCGGACCTCCGGGGACCACCCCACCAAGGGAATGGAGCCGCATGATCGACGGAGCGCGGGAGAGCTGGGTACGGATCGCGGAGGGCGTACGGCTGTGCGTGGCCGAACTGGGTGAGGCCGACCCGAGCCGGCCGACCGTGGTGCTCCTGCACGGCTACCCGGACAGCAAGGAGGTGTGGTCCGAGGTCGGGCGGCGGCTCGCGGAGCACTTCCATGTCGTGCTGTACGACGTGCGCGGCTGCGGCCGTTCGTCGGCGCCGAAACCGCTGCGCGGCGGCTTCACGCTGGAGAAGCTGACCGGCGACTTCCTCGCGGTCGTGGACGCCGTCAGCCCGGACCGGCCGGTGCATCTCGTCGGCCACGACTGGGGCTCGGTACAGGGCTGGGAGTTCGCCACCGTCCCGGCGACCGAGGGCCGTATCG
Organism: Streptomyces sp.; assembly: GCA_003519485.1. GTDB lineage: Bacteria > Actinomycetota > Actinomycetes > Streptomycetales > Streptomycetaceae > Streptomyces. Next base: position 10,996 of record DOWQ01000443.1, read on the forward strand.
CCTCCTTCACCAGCGTCTCCGGCCCCTCCCTCGACCACTTCGGGCACTGGATCACCCGGCGGCTGAGGCGGCCGGTCAGCGCGCGCGGCGTCGGCGAGGTGCTGAACCAGGGCGTCAAGTCCTGGTACATCTACGCGCTGCACACCCCCGTACTGCCCGAGCGGCTCTGGCACGGGTCGCTCGGCAGGCAGTGGCCGAAAATCCTGCGCCGGCTGGAGAAGGTGCCCGCCGACGACTACCCGACGCCCTCGCTGCCGCGGGACGCCTCGCACGGCGCCTGGCTGTACCGGGACAACATCCGTGCCCGCCTCCGCAGGCCCCGCGCGGACGCCCACGCCCATGTCCCCGTACAGCTGGTCACGCCGACCGGCGACGCCTTCCTGTCCGAACGGCTTACGACGACCTGGACCGCTGGGTGCCGGAGTTGGTGCGCCGCCGCGTGACCGCCAAGCACTGGGTGCCGCGCACCCGGCCGCAGCAGCTGGCCGACTGGATCACGGAGTTCGTCGCCGGCCGGACCACGGCCGGCTGAGCCGCTCCGTACGCCGACCGGCTCGCGCTCGTCCTGCGGGCGCGCCCTACGCGTCCCACGGGCACCCCGTGCGTGCCCGTGCGTGCCGCCCAAGGCCCCGGAGCATCGCCGGCAGCGCGCCGTAGGCTCTGTGGCATGAGTCTGTGCCTGAGCACCGTGATCCTGCCCGTACGCCGCTGGCACGACGGAGGCCGTGACCAGTGGACGCGCGCCGAGGAGCTGGGCTTCCACACCGCGTACACGTACGACCATCTGTCCTGGCGCACCTTCCGCGACGGCCCGTGGTTCGGCGCGGTGCCGACGCTGACCGCCGCCGCGGCGGCCACCGGGCGGCTGCGGCTGGGAACCCTCGTGACGTCGCCCAACTTCCGGCATCCCGTCACCCTCGCCAAGGAACTGATCTCGCTGGACGACATCTCCGGCGGCCGGATCACCCTCGGCATCGGGGCCGGCGGCAGCGGCTTCGACGCCACGGCGCTCGGCCAGGAGCCGTGGACGCCGCGCGGACGGGCCGACCGGTTCGCCGAGTTCGTACCGCTGCTCGACCGGCTGCTCACCGAGCCCGTCGTCAGCCACGCCGGCACCCACTACTCGGCCGACGAGGTCCGCAACATCCCCGGGTGCGTGCAGCGTCCCCGGCTGCCCTTCGCCGTCGCCGCCACCGGGCCGCGCGGGCTCGCGCTGGCCGCACGGCACGGGCAGGCGTGGGTGACGACGGGCGATCCCAAGGTCTCCGAGACAGGCACCCCGGAGCAGTCCCGGCAGGCCGTCCGCCGCCAGCTCGAGAAGCTCGGCGAGGCGTGCGCCACCATCGGGCGGGACGCGGCCGAGCTGGACAAGGTCCTGCTCACCGGCTTCACACCGGACGGCGGCCGGCCGCTGGAGTCGCTCGACGCCTTCGTGGACTTCGCCGGCCGGCACGCCGAGCTCGGCATCACCCAGATCGCGGTCCACGCTCCGATCCCGGATTCCGACTTCGCAGCCGACCAGACCGTCTTCGAACGGATCGCCACGGAAGCCCTCGGCCAGCTCGCCTGATACGGCTGCCGGTGGCAGCTGTGACGACTGTGACAGCCGCCGGTGTCGGCTGCCGTGCCGGTGCAGGATCGTTGTGGCGAAGAGAGCGCAAGCAGGCACGGGAGTCGTAGGGTGGCACGCCGCTGACCGGCCGTGCCGCTCCTCTGCGCGCCCCGTCGCACGCCTGTGCGCGCCGATGCGGGAGAATGGAGGCGTGACCTCAGCTACCGAGCGGCCGGAGCCGCACCACCCGGATCCGGCCGCCCCCGACGCCCCGGCCACCGCCGCCTCCCGGCCCTTACGGCTGATCGCCACCGACCTCGACGGCACCCTGCTCCGGGACGACAAGACCGTCTCGGACCGTACGATCGCGGCCCTCGCCGCCGCCGAGCAGGCCGGCGTCGAGGTGTTCTTCGTCACCGGCCGCCCCGCCCGCTGGATGGACGTCGTCAGCGGCCACGTGCACGGCCACGGGCTCGCCATCTGCGCCAATGG
>DOWQ01000221.1 GCA_003519485.1 Streptomyces sp.
GGCCGCGAAGCAGCGGCCGTACGACGAAGGCCCGGAACCGCTCGCCGGTTCCGGGCCTTCGTGCCGTTTGTGCAGGGGGGACCTACGCGGCCGGGCCCTCGCCGCCGAAGCGCTCCCGGTACGCCGCCAGGTCGTCCTCGGTGATCTTCGCGAAGAGCACCGGCGGGACCGTGAAGCCGGTCCCCGCGGGCACCGAGGAGAGCGCCCGCGCCTCGTCGGCCGTCACCCAGACCGCCGTGTCGTCGGTGAGCCGGAACGCGTCCCGCATCAGCCGCGCGGAGGCCGGGATGAAGGGCTCGGAGACCACCGCGTAGAGGTGGATCAGGTTCATGGCCGTACGGAGTGTGAGCGCCGCCGCGTCCGGGTCGGACTTGATCTCCAGCCAGGGGGCCTTCTCCTCCAGGTAGGAGTTGCCCGCGCTCCACAGGGCACGCAGCGACTGCGCGGCCTTCCGGAACGCCATGGCCTCCATGTGCTCCTCGTACTCCGCGAGCAGGCCCGCGATCTCCGCGCCGAGCTTCCGCTCGGCCTCGCCCGCCACCGCGCCGGCCGGGACCTCGTCGCCGAACCGCTTGCGGGAGAAGGACAGCACCCGGTTGACGAAGTTGCCGAGGGTGTCGGCGAGGTCCTTGTTGACGACGGAGGAGAACAGCTCCCAGGAGAAGGAGGTGTCGTCCGACTCGGGGGCGTTCGCGATCAGGAAGTAGCGCCAGTAGTCGGCGGGCAGCAACTCCAGCGCCGCGTCCGTGAAGACGCCGCGCTTCTGGGAGGTGGAGAACTTGCCGCCGTAGTAGTTGAGCCAGTTGAAGGCCTTGACGTAGTCGACCTTCTTCCACGGCTCCCGGGTGGCCAGCTGGATCGCCGGGAACATCACCGTGTGGAACGGGACGTTGTCCTTCGCCATGAACTCGGTGTAGCGGACGTTCTCCGCGCCGGCGCCCTCGTACCACCAGGACTTCCAGTCCCGGATCTCGCCCTCGGCCGCGCGGTCCGCCCACTCCTTGGTCGCGCCGATGTACTCGATCGGGGCGTCGAACCAGACGTAGAAGACCTTGCCCTCGGCCGCCAGCTCCGGCCAGGTGTCGGCCGGCACCGGCACGCCCCAGTCCAGGTCACGGGTGATCGACCGGTCGTGCAGGCCCTCGGTCAGCCACTTGCGGGCGATGGAGGAGGCGAGGGTCGGCCAGTCGCCGCCGGTCTCGTCGATCCACGCCTCGACCTCGCCGGCCAGCTTCGACTGGAGCAGGAAGAGGTGCTTGGTCTCCCGGATCTCCAGATCGCTGCTGCCGCTGATCGCGGACCGCGGCTCGATGAGGTCGGTCGGCTCGAGGACCCGCGTGCAGTTCTCGCACTGGTCGCCGCGCGCCTTGTCGTAGCCGCAGTGCGGGCAGGTGCCCACGATGTAGCGGTCCGGGAGGAAGCGGTCGTCGGCGAGGGAGAACACCTGGCGGATCGCCCGCTCCTCGATGAAGCCGTTCTCCATGAGGCGGCGCGCGAAGTGCTGGGTGATCTCGATGTTCTGCTCGGAGGAGCTCCGGCCGAAGAAGTCGAAGTCGAGGCCGAAGCCGTCGTAGACCGCCTTCTGTGCGTCGTGCTGCTGCGAGCAGAACTCGGCGACCGGCAGCCCGGCCTCCTTGGCGGCCAGCTCGGCGGGGGTGCCGTGCTCGTCGGTCGCGCAGATGTAGAGCACCTCGTGGCCGCGCTGCCGCAGGTAGCGGGCGTACACATCGGCCGGGAGCATGGACCCCACCATGTTGCCCAGATGCTTGATCCCGTTGATGTACGGAAGGGCGCTGGTGATGAGGTGTCGAGCCATTGCCGGCTGCTCCAAGGTAGATACGCTGGGTGACGGAGTGTTGCGCGAGCCGCCAATATCGTATCCGAGCCGGTGGCGCCACCCGCCCGGCTTATCCGGCCACTGATACCGCACCCGCCCCGGGCCCGCTCCCCGCTCGTTCCGCACCGCGGGGCGGGGTCGTACGGTCCGGCACCGATACGCCCTGAAGATTGCCGGGTTCCGGCAATGCGGCATGGGCATGCTTCCTGCGAGACTTCCCAGGGGACGCCGGTTCTGCGAACAGACGGGGGTGAGCCGCGTGGCATGGTTTCTCGGACTCGGCATTACGGGTCTGGTGCTGCTGCTCATCGCCCTCGTCTTCGACGGGGTGCTGGACGGGCTGTTCGACGGGATCTTCGGCGGGCTGGTCTCGCTGCCGGCCCTCGCCGGCTTCGTCTCGATGCTCGGCTTCGGCGGTGCCATCACGCTCGGCACCACCGGCCTGGGGCCGGTCGTCGCGACCGTCGTCGGCACCTTCGCCGGTGTGGTCACGGCCTGGCTGGTGCTGCGCCTCAGCCGGATGCTGATGCGCGACCAGACCGCGACGACCCTCCGCTCCGGCGACCTCGCCGGCACCCCCGGTGCCGTGGTGACGCCGATCCCGGTGGGCGGCTACGGGGAGGTGCTGCTGCGGGTGGGCGGACAGCCCGTGAAGTACGCGGCGCGCAGCGAGACCGCGCAGCCGCTCGGGGCGGAGATCTGGGTGACCGCCGCGCTGTCCAGCACGTCGGTGGAGGTGCGTCCCGTCGAACGCTGACGGTTTCTCGCGTACGTACCACTGGCTGTTCCCGCGGCCGCTGACCCCAGCCGTAGCCCGTAGCCGACAACCCCAGCCCCTGGCCGGGCCGGCACCGGCGCAGTTCCCGTTCACGTTCGCGTTCCCGATCAGTCGCAGTTCCAGCCGGTTCAGCGAGTTCCAGTCAGTCTCAGCTTCAGATCCATTCATTCCGGGTCGGCCGCGATGCCGGCCCCACCGACTCCTCACAGGGAGGTAGGACCATGAGCCCGGTACTCGTCGCTGTCATCGGAGTCGTCGTACTCCTCGTTCTGCTCGCCGTCATCGTCGTCTCGCGCTACAAGGTGGCGGGGCCGAACGAGGCGTTCATCATCACCGGACGCCGCGGCAAGAAGTCCGTCGACGCGGTGACCAGCCGCGTCAGTTACGACACCAGCGGCCAGAAGGTCGTCGTCGGCGGCGGTGTCTTCGTCGTGCCGTTCGTGCAGCACCGGCATGTGATGGACCTGTCCAGCCGGCACATCCCCGTCGCGGTGCGCGGCGCGATCACGCTGCGCGGCGTCAAGGTCGACCTCGACGGCGTCGCCATCGTCAAGGTCGGCGGCGACGAGGACGCCATCCGCGCCGCGGCCCAGCGCTTCCTGCAGCAGCAGAGCGGGGTCGTCGGCTTCACCCAGGAGGTGCTGTCCGGCGCGCTGCGCTCCATCGTCGGCCGGATGTCCGTCGAGGACGTCATCCGGGACCGGGCGGCGTTCGCCGGCCAGGTCGCGGAGGAGGCCGAGGCCAGCCTCTCCGGGCAGGGCCTGGTCCTCGACACCTTCCAGATCCAGGACATCTCCGCCGAGGGCAGCTATCTGAAGGACCTCGGCCGGCCGGAGGCCGCCCGTGCCCGGCAGGAGGCCGACACGGCCGAGGCCGACGCCCGCCGCATCGCCGAGCAGGCGCGGCTGCGGGCCGAGGAGGAGATCGCCATCGCCGAGCGCGTGCTCGCGCTGCGGCAGGCCGAGATCAAGGCCGAGACGGACGCGGCGG